>JAMIQH010000001.1:0-7460 GCA_035914695.1 Bacteroidota bacterium
CATGCCCCATACGCTTCAGAATCGCCGCTTTTTTCAATTAACTGTCGAAGTTGGGTTAGGAGGGAAGCGGAAGCGGGGAGGGAGGTGTCAGCGGACAGGTAGGTCCGTTCTTCTTGTATTCGCCGTTTTGCGTATCTTGCAACGATGTTCCGCCTCGTGCGGAGCGCCCTTCCAACGACCACCTACGAGGATTTGCAATGAAACGTACCATCGTCGCGATGCCCGGTGACGGAATCGGGAAAGTCGTGCTTCCGGAAGCTATTCGCGTGCTCGAGGCCGCGGGATTCGAAGCGGAATACGTCAACGGAGACATCGGCTGGGATTTCTGGTGCAGCGAGGGAAATCCGCTGCCGCAGCGCACCATCGATTTGCTCGAGCAGCACAAGATCGGACTCTTCGGCGCCATCACTTCGAAACCCAAGAACAAGGCGGCTGCGGAACTGGCCCCGGAACTACGTGACAAGGGTTTCGTGTACTACAGCCCCATCGTGACCATGCGCCAGCATTTCGATCTGGACATTTGCATACGTCCCTGCCAGACCTTTCCCAACAATCCGCTGAACTTCGTGCGCAAAACCCTCGCGGGCGGCTTCGAGGAGCCCACGGTGGATGTGGTGATTTTCCGGCAGAACACCGAAGGGCTGTACTCGGGTGTGGAGTGGACGAATCCGCCGCAGCAGGTGCGCGACGCGCTCGCAACGCACCCGCGCTTCAAGCCGTACAGCACTGTCCCGGGTGAGGACCTCGCCGTGTCCACGCGCATTTTCACGCGGCATTACTGCCGCCGCATCGTCACTGCCGCCTTCGAATACGCGAAGAAGTACGGGTACAAATCGGTGACGGTGTGCGAGAAGCCGAATGTGATTCGCGAAACCTCGGGTATGATGGAGCAGGAAGCCGCACTGGCCGCGAAAAATTATCCGGGTATTTCGCTGTGGTCCACCAACATCGATGCGCAGATGATGTGGTTGACGAAGAATCCCGAGGACTACGGCGTGATCGTGGCGGGCAACATGTTCGGCGATATCGTGTCCGATGGTTTCGCGGGTTTGGTGGGCGGTCTTGGCTTCGCATGCAGCGCCAACATCGGCAGCGAAGTGGCGGTGTTCGAACCCACCCACGGTTCGGCGCCGAAGTATGAAACACTCGATCCCTCCATTGTGAATCCCATCGCCATGATTCTCAGCGCCTGCATGATGCTGGATCACATCGGTGAAACGGAGAAGGCGCAGCGCATCCGCGCGGCGATTTCCGCGGTGATCAGCGAAGGCGCGGTGCGCAGCTACGACATGCTCAAGCTCGCGGGCGGTCCGGATGTGTTCGCCAAAGGCGCCGCCACCACACAGCAGATGACGGACGCGATCATCGCACGCCTGTAGCAGCACGCGGATTCGGTGGAATCCGTACGAACAATGCAGCCCCCTGTGCCGCGCTGGCAGAGGGGGCTGTGTATTTCAGGGCGAGACGGCTGCGTGTTGTACGAGCGCTGGATTTCAGCGCGAGCCCTCCTACGCGACGCGCGAGGGCTGCGCGGCGATGGAGCGGGCAAAGTCCGCGCCGTCGCCGAAGGAATCGGCGAATTTGTCGACGAAGGGCGCGAGCACCGCGCGGAGGCCGGGCATGTGCAGTCCGCCTATCATCACCCGCGTGGAGGGGAGCAAGGCGCGCAGATCGCGCAGCAGATGCTCGGTGACTTCCATCGATCCCACGGACTTCATCGTGAAACACACGAGATCGGGTTGCAGCGCCGAAGCGCTTTGGAGAATGTCGTGCGTGGGAACGGAATTGCCGTAATGGAACACTTCCCAACCCTCGCGCTCGAGAATGTTGGCGAGAATGGTGGAGGCCACATCGTGATACTCGTTGGGCACACAGCCGATCAGTGCCTTTTTGCCGTTGCGTGCGGCGGGCTTCCCGCGGAAGGCCTTGTACGCGAGGATCTGCTTGACGATTTGCGTCGCGATATGTTCGCTGACAATACTCTGGCTGTTCTCCTCCCATCCGGTGCCGACCTGCGCGAGCGCGGGGATGAGAATGTCGTTGTAGAGCAATTCATCCGGTAATTGCTGCTGTTCCCATTCCTCCACGAGGGCGAAACATCGGCGGCGGTCGCCGGCGAGCAGCGGCTCGGTGAACATCGAGAGTTGATCGTTACGCGTCATGCTTCCGCCTCCATGCTCAGACTGTGTTCGCGTTGCTGCAATTGCCGGAGTGCTTCGGCGATGGTGTCGCTGTCGCAATGCTCCATGAACGCATGCGTGGCAGTGCGCGTGGCCGCGAGTAAACTGGGAATGAACGAGGAAGGGAAATTGCGATGGGTGAGGAAATTCCGCAGCCAATCGAGATACTCGATCAGCGCCGCGGGCAGTTGGTACTTCATGGTGGCCTGGAGGTTTTCCATGAAAATCTTGGCGCATTCCTTGGCGAGACGCGCTCGCTCGGGATCCGCGACAATATCGCGAAAGGCCTCGTTGTGATCCAGCCGGTCGATCACGGCGGAGAGGATCTTTTCCTTCTGTTTCTGAAACTCCTCGATGTCCTGCGCCGCGATCGCGCCAAAGGAGATGGGCTCGGCAACTGCTTCCATATCGAATCGCCCGAATGTGAACAATGAATGCTTGTGAACAACATGCGGCCGGTGCGGAAAGTTTCATACTTCTGCTGTGAAAATGGTGCGGGTGCCGTGATTATCGTCGAAGAGAAGCGGAATCGACATTGTCGTAGAACCACAGATGGCACAGATTGCACACGGATTCGCACAGATGAATCATGGAAGGAAACGCGGACCGGGATTCCATTTCACCATTGTTCCTTTTGCCTAATGATTGCGTGCTAGCATCACAGCATCGCGATTATCCAATCCGGCGGGGGCGATTATCCGCGGGGACTTCGTATATTAGTACATCCACGCCTTTTTATCGCGCGGATATCACGAAGTACTCATCGAAACAGAGATCAGCATGAACAGCAGAGCCGAAGCCGGGAGGGGTGGCAAGAACGTGCGCTCGGATTGCCTCGTTGCCATCGAACTTCTCGATAGCGGCGGCATCACCATTGATCTGCGCAGCAAGGTGGAGACCCTGTACGGGCGCTCCATCCGAGCAATGGTCGAGGAGATGCTCGCTTTTTATACCATCACCGATGCGCGCATCGTCGTCGAGGACAGTGGCGCGCTGCCGTATGTGCTCGCCGCGCGCATCGAGGCGGCCGTCCGTCGACTGCGTCCCGAGGAGACGCGCGAGTTCCTGCTCCCGGCGCGTCCCGGCATCGCCTTGAGCACCGCGCGGGACCGCTTCCGTCGCTCGCGTCTCTACCTTCCGGGCAACGATCCGAAGTTGGCCATCAACGCGGGCATTCACGAAGCGGATGGAATCATCCTCGATCTCGAGGACTCCGTCGCGCCCGCCGAGAAGGATGCCGCGCGTTTGCTCGTGCGCAACACCCTGCGCGAGGTGGATTTCATGGGCGCCGAGCGCATGCTGCGCGTCAATCAGGGGGCGCCGGGCATGGAGGATCTGCGCATGTTGATCCCCCAGGGCCCCAATCTCGTGCTCATTCCCAAAGTGGAAGAGGCCGTGCAAGTGCGCGATGTGTATACGCTCATCGAGGATTTGCGCCAGCGGCACGGCATTACCCACGACATACATCTTATGCCGATTATCGAAAGTGCCCGGGGCGCGCTCTTCGCCTACGACATCGCGACGGCGGCTCCGAGCGTGGTTGCCCTGGCCATCGGTCTCGAGGATTACACGGCCGACATCGGCGCCGAGCGCACGCTGGAGGGTCGCGAGAGCTTCTGGATGCGCGGCGCGGTGCTCAACGCCGCGCGTGCTGCCGGCGTGCAGGCCATCGACACGGTGTTTTCGGATGTGAATGATATGGACGGCCTGTACGCGAGCGTGCGCGAAGCCGCTTCGCTGGGCTTCGACGGCAAGGGCTGCATCCACCCCCGGCAGATCGCGGTGGTGCATCGTGGCTTCGCACCCACCGAGCAGGATGTGGAAAAAGCCAAACGCATCGTGCTGGCCTTCGACGACGCCACGCGGCGCGGACTGGGTGTGGTGGCTCTGGGGTCGAAAATGATCGATCCTCCCGTGGTCAAACGCGCGTTGCGCACCATCGATCTGGCGGTGCGTTCGGGTGTGCTTTCGCAAACATGGAAAGAGGAGGTGCAGGCATGAGCGCGGAACGAGTCATCAACGCGGCGGGCCGCGAAGTCCTCACCGAGATCAACGGTCTGCCGGCGGTGCCGTATCAGGGCGTCGGCGCCTACAAACCCGCGGGCCGCAAGGCCGCACCGCCGGTGTCATCCTGCGCGGACTACCCGTCCGATGGCAACAAGGTGCTCCCCGGTTTGCGCGAAGCCCTGATCAACGCCGGCCTGCGCGATGGCATGACCATCTCCAGTCATCACCATTTCCGCAACGGCGACCTTGTGGCGAATCAGGTGTTCGATATCGCGGCGGAACTGGGCGTGAAGGATTTGCGCTGGTTCCCTTCGGCCGCCTTCCCCTGCCACGAACCGCTGATCAAGCATCTCGAGAGCGGGGTGATCCATCACATCGAAGGATCGATGAATGGTCCGCTGGGCGATTACGCGAGTTCGGGCAGGATGCGCGGTCTCGGCGTGCTGCGCTCGCACGGCGGTCGCTACCAGGCCATTCAGGATGGGGAAGTCCACATTGACATCGCCGTCATCGCCGCACCAACCTCCGATCCCTTCGGCAACTGCAATGGCGTGAACGGCCCTTCGGCCTGCGGCGGACTGGGCTTCGCGCTGGCGGATTCGCAGTACGCGGACAAGGTGATTGTGGTCACGGACAATCTGGTCCCCTTCCCCTGCGTGCCCTGGCAGTTGCAGGGCAATCACGTGGACAGCGTGGTCGTGCTGGATAAAATCGGCGAGCCCGAGAAAATCGTGAGCGGTACCACGGCCATCACCAAAAGTCCCGACCGCCTGCTTATCGCCGAACTCACCGCGCGTTTCTGCGATGCGGCTGGCATTGTGCGCAATGGCTTTTCCTTCCAGGCGGGCGCGGGCGGCACCGCCCTGTCTTTCGCCATTTTCCTGCGCGACATGATGCGCGAACGCCGCATCAAGGCGCGCTTCGTGCGCGGTGGCAGTACGCGCTATCTGGTGGACATGCTGGAGGAGGGACTGACGGACTACATTCTCGACGGGCAGACCTTCGACCTCGCGGGTGTGCAGTCCATGCGCGACAATCCACGACATATTCACACCAATCCGTTCGTGAGCTACAACTACCACGGCAAGGGCAACGTGGCCTCCATGCTCGATGTGGTGGTGTTGGGCGCCACGGAAGTGGATGTGCAATTCAACGCGAATGTGGTGTCGCACAGCGACGGGCGCCTGCTGCATGGCATCGGCGGATGGCAGAACTGCCTGTTCTCCAAATGCACCATTCTGCCCATTCCCAGCTTCCGCGACCGCATCCCGGTGATTGTGGACAAGGTCACCACGCTCTGCGGTCCCGGCGAATTGATCGATGTGATCGTGACCGAGCGCGGCATCGCCATCAATCCCTTGCGACAGGATCTCATCGACGCGACGCGTAACTCCGGCCTGCCCATCCGATCCATCGAAGCCCTCAAGGATGAAGTGGAATCGATCTGCGGCGGCGCGCCGGACAAGCCGCAATTCATCGACAATTACATCGCCGCCATCAAATGGGTGGACGGCACGGTGATCGACATGGTCAAACAGGTGTAGGCCCGAGCCAACGCCAGTGGGGAATATGCCCGCTCCCAAAGGATGCGGGCATCTTTTTTATTTGATGATTTTTCGCGCTCCGGCGTAGTGCTTGCGATAGTACGCATCCTCCAGCGAGGAGGTGATGACGCCGGCCTGCGTCGAAGCATGCAGGAAATCCGTGCCTCCCAGAAAAATTCCCACGTGCGTGATGCCGCGTCCCGCGGTGTTGGAGAAAAACACCAGGTCGCCCGGCAGCATGGTGCCACGATTGACCGCGCGTCCCTCGTCGAACATGTCGCGCGCGGTGCGCGGAAGCTTCACGCCGAATTTCCCATACACCGCGTACACCAAACCCGAACAATCGATGCCATTGCGGCTGTTGCCTCCGTAGGTATAGGGCACGCCCAGCCAGGTCCGCGCTTCCTTGAGCAACACCTGCCGCGCCTTGCTGATGCCTTCCGTGGAGGGACGCGGACGCACTGTTTCTTCCGTGCCACTGCACGCGGCAAAGAGCAGCGCGATGCCCAGCACGGGGAGGAGGCGGTACGACGTTTTCAACAGCATGGTATTACTCATGTTACGCCGGAAATATAAAGCGAAACATGAAAGGATTCAACGCGGGGCCCGTCAGCATGCGCCGCTGTGTCGGAGCACCGCGCCCACAGGGGGCCGAACGGTGTGATGCGGGCTTCGGTGCGGTTTTTCCGGCGTCCGGGGATGTGGTATATTTCAGGATTGAAGTGGCTTGAACATTTGGTGGAATCATGTTATTTGCACAACGAACCCATACTTGCGGCGCACTCCGCGCCTCCCATGTCGGCACGACGGTGACACTCAACGGTTGGGTGAATGTCCGGCGCGATCTCGGTGGCATGATCTTCATTGATTTGCGCGACCGCTACGGCATTACGCAAGTGGTGTTCGCGCCGCAGCACAATGCCGAGGTGCACGAACGCGCACACGACCTGCGGTCGGAGTTCGTGCTGTCGATCACCGGCACCGTGGGACATCGTCCGGACGGCATGACCAATGCCAGCATGCCCACCGGTGAGATCGAAGTGGTGGTGGATTCCTTCCAGATTCTCAACGCTTCCGAAATCACGCCCTTCGAGATCAAGGACGATGTGGATGCCAACGAGGATTTGCGCCTCAAGTATCGCTTCCTCGATTTACGTCGCTCGGTGCTCCAGAAAAATCTGCTGCTGCGCCACCGCGTGTATCAGATCGTCCACCGCTACTTCGACGCGTTGGATTTTGTGGAAGTGGAAACACCCGTGCTGATGAAGAGCACGCCCGAAGGCGCACGCGATTATCTGGTGCCCAGCCGCGTACATCCCGGGCGCTTCTACGCGCTGCCGCAATCGCCGCAGCAGTACAAGCAATTGCTGATGGTGGCGGGACTCGACCGCTATGTGCAAATCGTGAAGTGCTTTCGCGACGAGGATTTGCGCGCCGACCGCCAGCCCGAATTCACGCAGATCGATGTGGAAATGTCTTTCGTCACCGCCGAGGATGTGTATGGCGTGATCGAGGGATTCGCCGAGCGCTTGCTGCGCGAAACCGTGGGAGCGGAATTGGCACTGCCGTTGCCACGGCTTGATTATTTCGAAGCGCTGGAGCGCTATGGTTCGGACAAACCCGATCTCCGTTTCGGTATGGAAATGCGCACGCTCAACGATGCTGTCGCCGGTTGTGAATTCAAGGTCTTCAGCGCCGCGCTGGAACAAGGCGGTATTGTCACCGGTCT
>JAMIQH010000002.1:0-4227 GCA_035914695.1 Bacteroidota bacterium
CCACTTGAAGCGCTTGGTGTTGGGCAAAGGATTCCTGCCCATTTTGAAGGCCATGTACGGTCCGTTGCGCACGCCGGTATCGACATGGCAACTGCCGCAGTTCTGATAATCCTGCGAATGGCAACCCTGGCAGGAGACATTGTTCCAATGGACGCTGTGGAAGGAGTTTGCCGTGGCCTTGTCGCCGTGGCATTTCTCGCACTTTGGCTGATTCGCCACGGAGTAACGTTGCTCGTACACCTGACCGGTGCCGTGCATCTCATCGCCAGTATGACAGTTGGTGCACTGGCCGCCCGGCAGTTTCATGTAATGCACATCCGGACGACTGCCCGACGCTTCGCCGAAATAGGCATGGGCGACACGCGCCGAGTGGCACGCGGTGCAGTTGAGGCGCATGTCGGGCTGCTTCTGGAAATTATGCGCCGCGAGGAAGCCGCCGCCCGCCTGGCGCGGACGCATCACGTGGCATTCGCCGCAGGAGGCGTGACATTTGCCGCAGTTCTTGTCGTAGCCCTTCTTGAGCTGCTCGGGATAATTCTCGTAGCTCGGCAAACCGGCGCGGTCGGCCACCATACGTTTCTGGCCAAAGCCCTGCGTGTGCAGACTGTACTTGTCGCGTGCGGCGATTGAGGGGTGACAGCCGCCGCAATACTTGTCTGCGTTCTGTGAGGGACTTTTCACGAAATCCGTACCATGCGCTTCGTGCTTGTCCTTGGCCGGCTCCTTGCCACCATGGCAACTTTGACAGGCGAGCTTGCCGTGCGCGGATTTCAGGAATTGTTCGCCGTACGTTCCACCAACGTACACCTTCAGCCAGGCTTCCATTTCGGGAAGCGTTCCACCGCAACCACCCTCGCCGGGTCCGACGGGAGGATTGGGATCGGCGACGGCCTTCAGGGTGGCTTCGTCGCTGTGGCAGCCGATGCATGTGGTGATGTCCGCTTTGGCTTGCAGCGGATTCGGCGGAGTGGTGTCGTCGTCGTCGCAGGCCACGAACAGCAGGACCGGGACGAGCAGCAGGAGATGGATCGGTCGCTTCATAGGTGCAGTCGCTCTAATGTGAAGGTGCGTAGCGTCAGCCGTAAGGTACGGGGAAAAGCGCGTTGATAGCAGGAAGTAATAGGGTTTTATTATCCGCTATCCAAATCAAAAATAGGGGCAAAATTTGTCAGACGCAAGTATTTTTGCGAAAAATTTCTCGACCGGAATTCGGTCGCATTCGGAGAAAGGAAATTCAGTCCCGTCCGGCGGCGCGGGCGATATCCTGCAGACTGCGCACGTCCAGTGGGCCGGCCAACAGGCGCCGGATACCGCGCACCGCGGCACGAGCGCCGGACAACGTGGTGACCACGGGGATGCGATGGCGAATGGCGGCGCGGCCGATCTCGTACTCGTCCTCGCGGGCGGTGGCGCCGAGCGGTGTATTGATCACGAGTTGAATGTCGCCGTTGGTGATGGCGTCCACCACATGCGGACGGCCTTCGACCACTTTGTTGATTTCCTCCACCGCGATACCGTTCTCGCGCAGCACTGCGGCGGTACCGCGAGTGGCCACGAGCCGAAAGGGCAATTCGCTGAAATCGCGAGCGATCGAGATGATGGCTTCCTTGTCGCTGTCGTTCACAGAGAGAAACACCGTCCCGCCCCGAGGAAGGCGGTTCCCCGCACCGATTTCGGCTTTGGCGAAGGCCGCGCCCCAGCCGCTATCGAGGCCGATGACCTCACCCGTGGATTTCATTTCGGGTGAGAGAAACACGTTCTGACGCGGAAACTTATTGAAAGGAAACACGGGCTTCTTGACCGCGATAAGGCCGTTGCTCCGGGGTTGTTCCAGACAAAGCTCAGGCAATTTTTTCCCGGCGGCGAGTTGGGCGGCGAGGCGTGCAAGTGGCACGTCGATCACCTTGCTCACGAAGGGCACTGTGCGGCTGGCGCGGGGATTCACCTCAAGTACGTACACTACGCCGGCCTTCATCGCGAATTGCAGGTTGATCAATCCCACAGTGTGCAGTTCCACCGCGAGTTGCCGCGTGTATCGCTCGATGATTTCCCGCTCCTCCGGCAGCAGATGGTAGGGAGGAATGGCGCAGGCGGAATCGCCCGAATGAATACCCGCCTCCTCGATGTGCTGCATCACGGCGGCGATGAACACGTCCTCTCCATCACACAACGCGTCCACATCGAATTCGAAGGCATCCTCCAGAAATGCATCGATCAGAATGGGCTGATCAGCGGAGATCACCGCGGCCTGGCGCACGTAGCTGCGCAATGCGTCGCCGCTATACACGATTTCCATTCCTCTGCCTCCAAGCACATAGCTGGGACGCACCAGCACGGGATAGCCGATGCGCTCCGCTATGGCCACGGCTTCGTCCTCGCTGAGCGCGATGCCGTACTCCGGTCGCGGAATGCCAAGTCGGTCGAGTATGGCGCCGAATTTTTCCCTATTCTCCGACAGGTCGATGTCGGCCGGCGTGGTGCCGATGATAGGCACGCCGGCATCGCTCAACGTTCGTGCGATATTGAGCGGAGTTTGACCTCCGAATTGCACAAGCACGCCATCGGGTTTCTCGAAGTCCACGATTTCCATCACATGCTCATAGGTCAGCGGCTCGAAGTACAGACGGTCCGCGATGTCGAAATCGGTGGAAACGGTTTCCGGATTGCAATTCACCATAATGGTGCCGTAACCCAATTCCCGCAGTCCGATCACGGCTTGCACGCAACAGTAATCGAATTCGATGCCCTGGCCAATTCTATTGGGTCCGCTGCCGAGAATCATGATTTTCCTCCCCGGCAGGGGATGGATATCGTGTTCCTGCTCATAGGTGCCGTAGCAATACGCCGTGCGCGCCTCAAACTCCGCGGCGCAGGTGTCCACCTCTTTGAACACCGGCCGTATGCCCGCTTCCACGCGTTGACGTCGCACATCGCTCTCCTGCAATTGAAAGCGATGCGCGATCTGCGCATCCGAGTAGCCTTCGCGTTTGAATTCTCGCAACGCGTCGGCATCCAGGGTTTCGGCGCCCTGTGTCGCCAGCCGCTGAACGTGGCGTAGGAACCAGCGATCGATGCGCGTGATCTCGTGGAGTTCCTCCACGCCCGAGCCCTGTTCGAAGGCCTTCCACACTTTCAGCAGGCGGAACGCGGTGGGTTGACGCATCTTACGCATGTCGAGCGGACGCCCTTCGCCCGGTTTTGGCTCAAGACCATGGAGTCCGGTTTCGAGTGAGCGGAACGCCTTCTGAATGCTCTCGCGGAAGGTGCGTCCGATCGCCATCACCTCGCCGACGCTTTGCATTTGCACCCCCAACACTCCTTCGGCGGAGGGGAATTTCTCGAAATCAAAGCGTGGCACCTTTGTCACCACATAGTCGATGCTTGGCTCGAAGGATGCCGGTGTGCTGCCCGTGATATCGTTGCGCAATTCATCCAGCGTGTAGCCCACCGCGAGACGCGCGGCGACCTTGGCGATGGGAAATCCCGTGGCCTTGCTCGCCAGGGCCGAACTTCGGCTGACGCGGGGATTCATCTCGATAATCACCATGCGTCCGGTATTGGGATGCACCGCGAATTGCACATTCGACCCACCGGTATCAACGCCGATGGTGCGCAGGCAGGTGATGGAATGCTCGCGCATCACCTGATACTCGCGGTCGGTGAGAGTTTGAGCGGGAGCGACAGTAATGGAGTCCCCAGTGTGGACACCCATGGGGTCGAGATTTTCGATGGAACACACGATAATGGCATTATCGGCGCGATCACGCACCACTTCCATTTCGAATTCCTTCCATCCGAGCAAGGATTCCTCGATGAGAATTTCGGAGATGGGGCTGGCATCGAGCCCCGCGCGTGCGAGGTCGCGGAATTCGTCGATGTTGTATGCGATGGCCCCACCCGTACCACCCAACGTGAATGACGGTCGGATAATGGCGGGGAAGCCTACATTCGCGATCAACTCCATGGCTTGCTCGATGCTGCGAGCGAAGTCGCCCTTGGCCGTGTCGATGCCCACGCGGTCCATGGCAGGAGGCCGGTCGCGATCCCGACGGACTCCGTCGGATAGTAGTGCTTCACCTTGCTGCCATCCGGTTCGCGTCCCCACTTGCGCACGAAGATCGCGATCAGCCACGGCGCGGTCTCGAGGAAGGGCTTGCGCCAGTCGGTGCCTATCGGTCGCAACGCCGCCAGCCATTCCTCAGGAGCTCGTCGTTCGTAGAACTCCCG
>JAMIQH010000003.1:0-3832 GCA_035914695.1 Bacteroidota bacterium
CCTGCAACGCCATGGGTCACCCGGTAAAATGTGTGCGATGATCAGGAACGCAACTCGGCCTGCAATTCCTTGCGAAGCGCTTCGAGTATGCCATTCACCGATGCCTGTATTTCCTCTTCCTTCAGTGTGCGCTCCGGCGACTGGAAGGTCATCGTCAGCGCCACGCTTTTCTTGTTTGCTCCGAGACTTTCATGCGTGAACACATCCACCACCGCGATGCTGCGCAGCAATGAAGCCGCCGCGCCTCGCGCCACAGTAAGCAGGCGCTCTGCCGGAAGTTCGACCGACACCAGCACGGCGAGATCACGGTGCACCGCGGGATAGCGCGGCACGGCTTCGTAGCGCTGGTCGAGCGCCACACCCGCGCGCAAGCTATCGATGGCGAATTCGGCATAGAATACGGGTTGCCGAATGCCGAAACTTGCGAGCAGTGCCTCGGGAACTTCAGTGATCTGACCCGCATAGTTGCCTTTGACTTCAACCGTTAACGCCTGATCACTTAAAGTTGTGTGTCTATCATAGCAAAAGATGCTGTCTTTGTCAAGACGTAACGCAGCAAGCAACGCTTCGACGGTGCCTTTGGCGTCGAACACATCGGCCGGGCGCGGGGCGTGCATCCAGGAGCGCTCCTCCATCTCGCCGGTGCAGACGAACGCGATCATCCCTCGTTCATCAAAGCCCTCGTCGCCGCGCGCGTACACGCGGCCGATTTCGAACATGCGCATCGACGACGAACCGTTGCGAATATTGTGATCCACCGCCTCGAGTAGCGAGGTCAGCAGCGATCCGCGCAAGGCGGGACGCTCCTTGCTCACGGGATTGAGCACCTCCACTATCGCCTCGGTGCCGATGCGCGCGTGCTCGGGCGATACAAGACTCGAGGACATGACCTCGTCGAAACCAAAGCCCAGCATCACGTCGCGCAGCGTATCGGCAAAGGCCTGATCATCGAAATGCGCCGCGGTGTTCATGCTGATGCGCTCGGGTACGGGAATGTTGTCGTAGCCGTGAATGCGCGCGATTTCCTCGATCAGATCGATTTCCCTCTCCACATCGGTGCGGAAAGTCGGCACGCGGCACAGCAGGCCGTCGTCGCCTGGAGTCACTTCGTACTGCAAGGCGCGCAGAATCGCCGCTTGTTCCTCGGCGGGAATGGAAATGCCCAGCACCGCGTCGGTACGCTCGGGGCGCAACAGCACCATGTGCGCATCGCGCTGCCCGGGCCAGGCGTCGTAGATGCCGCGCAGCGTTCCGCCGGCGATGTCGAGTATCAACCCCACCGCCCTGCGCAGTGCCCAGGTGGTGATGGCGATGTCGGTTCCGCGTTCGAAACGATAGCTGGAATCGGTGGAAAGGCCCAACTGCCTCGCGGTGCGACGTACCGAGGAGGGTTGAAAATGCGCGCTTTCGAGCAGAATGTCGGTGGTAGTCTCGGCTACGGCGGATTCCTTTCCTCCCATCACACCGGCCACGGCCACGGGATGCCGCGCATCGCAAATAAGCAGGGCGCCGACGGGCAGTTCGCGCTGCTGATCGTCGAGTGTGTACATGCTCTCCCCCGCCTCGGCGGTGCGGACCACGATGCGGTCCCCTTCGAGGCGCGCGAGGTCGAAGGCGTGCATGGGCTGGCCGATTTCCATCATCACGTAATTCGTCACGTCGACGATGGTGTTGATGGGACGAATATCGGCGGCGATGAGCCGGCGCTTGAGCCATTCCGGCGAATCGCCCACGCGCACACCGCTGATCACAGCGGCGCTGTAGCGCGGGCACAGCTCGGCATTGCGAATGTCGATGTCGAAGGTCGGCATGTCCGCGGGTTGCAGATCGGACACGGCGGGCATGCGCAATGGCATGCGGAGCGCCGCGGCAATATCACGGGCCACTCCGATATGCGAGAGCGCATCGCCACGATTGGGCGTGATGCCGATGCCGAGTATGGCGTCGTTCATACCGAGATATTCGGCGATGGGCGTGCCAACGTCCGCATGCTCATCCAACACGGCGATGCCGCTATGGTCCTCGCTCAGCTTGAGTTCGGCCAGCGAGCAAATCATGCCGCGTGATTCCACGCCGCGCAACTTGCGCTTTTCAATGGTAAAGCCCCCGTTGGGCACTACGGCGCCTTCACGGGCGAAAATGATGTTCTGTCCGGCCGCGACATTGGGCGCGCCGCACACCACCGTGTGTTCCCCCACGCCATCGGCCACGGTACACACCGATAGCTTGTCGGCGTTGGGATGCTTTTCGCAGGTGAGCACGCGACCAACGACAAAATGGTTGAGCGAAGCGGCTCTATCTTCAATGAATTCAACCTCCAAGCCCACATTGGTCAATATGCGGTCGAGCTCGGTGTTGTCGGATGGCAGGTCGACGTAGTCGGACAGCCAGGAGCGTGAGAGTTGCATATCAGTTGAATTGCCGGTTTACACGAAGGTCGTTTTCGAAAAGAAGTCGTATGTCGTCGATGCCGTGGCGCAGCATGGCGGTGCGTTCGATACCGATACCGAAGGCGTAGCCGGTGTAGCGCTCGGAGTCCACATTGACAAAGGAGAACACATTGGGATCCACCATCCCGCAACCGAGAATCTCCAGCCAGCCGCTGTGTTTGCACACGCGGCAGCCCTTGGCGCCGCAGAGATAGCAGCTCACGTCCATTTCGGCCGAGGGTTCGGTGAAGGGGAAATAACTCGGGCGGAAGCGGTAGCGCACCGAAGAGCCGTAGTACATACGGGCGAAGGTGACCATGGCGCCTTTGAGATCGGCGAAAGTCACGCCTTCATCCACCACGAGTCCATCGATTTGATGGAATTGCACGTGGCTGCGGGCGCTGATCACCTCGTTGCGGTACACACGGCCGGGAAAGATCGCGCGCAAGGGCGGCGCAATACGTTCCATGAGGCGCACCTGCACCGGTGTGGTATGGGTGCGGAGCAGATGTTCCTTCGTGATGAAGAAGGTGTCCTGCATATCGCGCGCGGGATGATCCGCCGCGAAATTCAGCGCCTCAAAATTGTAGTAATCCGTCTCAATTTCAGGCCCATCGGCCACGCTGAAGCCCATGCGGCGGAAAATTTCCGTGATTTCGCCAATGGCTTGCGAGACGATATGGCGATGACCGCGCCGGGGTGCGCGTCCGGGAAGACTGAGATCGAGCAGCCGCGTGCCGCCCTTCCCCGCGTTGCTTGCCGCTTCGGCCTGATCGAAGGCCTGTTGCGCTGCCTGGCGCAATTCGTTGAGCATTTTCCCCGCGAGCGGCTTTTGCTCGTTGGGAAGCGCTTTCATTTCTTCGAACAATGTGGCGATGCTTCCCTTGCGGGAGAGCCAGCGCAGGCGAAACTGTTCCACCGCTTCGGCGCCCGCCAGTTGCGCGGCCTCGCCTTGCAGTTCCCGCATCAACGCCTCGATGCGTTCCTTCACGTCAACCTCCGATTACAGAACGGTGAAAAAACGAGCGGCGGGCCACCATGCGAGAGGAGTTCTCCATGCTGTGCCCGCCGCGAAACTGTTGCCTGACGTCAGGTTAAGCGACAGCCAGCTTCACGATTTCGGTAAAGGCGTTGCCATCGTTCACCGCAAGCTCCGCGAGCATTTTGCGGTTGATGTCGATATGCTTCTTGTTGAGGCAATCGATCAGGCGCGAATAGCTCACACCCTGCATACGCGCTGCGGCGTTGATGCGGGTGATCCAGAGCTGGCGCATGGTGCGCTTTTTCGCGCGACGGTCGCGGTACGCGTACTGGAGGCCTTTGTCGACGTGATGTTTCGCTACCGTGAGGATTTTGCTGCGCGCGGCCACCATTCCTTTGGCGCGCTGGAGAATTTTCTTTCT
>JAMIQH010000004.1:0-5629 GCA_035914695.1 Bacteroidota bacterium
GTCATTTCGGCGTATACGGATCTAACGTGGTCCGATGGAGATACCCGTCGCATTCGGCCGGTGACGAAAACGGGTGTGTACTATGTCACCGTGCGGGGGACGAATGGCTGCTCGGTTTCGTCCACGGTGGTGGACGCGGTGTTCCGGCCACGGCCGGGCGTGCCCGTCATCACCCGCGTGAACGAGCGCCTGCACTCCACGCAAGGCGTGCGCTATCAGTGGTATCGGAATGGAATGGAACTTCCCGGGGAAACGGGACCCGTGCATATACCAACGGAATCCGGCATGTATCAGGTGCGCGTGTACAATGCGGACAATTGCTGGAATATTTCCGAGGGCATGAGCGTGGTGGATGTCGATGATGTTGCCGCCGCGGGCGACTGCACCGTGGCCATGTATCCGACGCCCGCCGGCGACGAGGTCACGTTGCGCATCGCGGCCCCCGCTGGCGCGCCGCTGCTGCTGACCGTTACCGACATGCTCGGCAGGGAAGTGCTGCGCGAGGACCTTCCCCGCGTTGCCGGAACAATGACGCACACCCTGCGCATTGCCCGCCTCAGCGTGGGACTCTACCTCCTGCACCTCCGCGGCAACGCCACGCATTGGACAGGCCTGCTGCGCAAGCGCTGACCCGCGCCGGAGTCAACGCAAATTAATCCTGTTCTTCCCTGCGAACGCAGTGCGGGATACATTCGAAGAGAGCGCGGAGAGCGCGGAGGGCGCAGAGGAATGTTTGAGGTTGCTTCTCGCTCGATCCTGCGCCCCGCGACAATTGAGTCAACGCAAAGGCGCAGAGACGCAAAGCCGCGATCCCTCCGGGACCTCAGTGTTCGCGAAGCGCTCAGTGTACTCTGTGTTCCCGCGAAGCCCCTCCTTACCCTCCTCACCTCCTCACCCTCATTCTTCAATGAATTATTCTACAAAGTATATGGCAATGCTCCGCCCCCATTGACATTACGTACAAAAAATTGTATCATCCGCTCATATTATCCTGTTAATGCCTGATAGTGGGGGTGCCATGCGTATTTCAACGGTATTCGTCCGTAATGGATGGGCGCTGCGACGCGTCGTGTCCATTGTGCTCGTGATTGTGGCTGTGGCGGCGGCGGAGCTGTCCGCGCAGGCACGTATGGAAATCAGTCGCGCCACAGTCAACTGGCCGACAATCGAACTGTACTACAAGGTGTCCTGCGACGGCATCGTGCGGCCGGGATCCGACCGCGCGCAACTCCGCCTGGTGGAGGACGGCGTGGAGGTGACGAATTTCTTACAGTACTGTCCCGATCTGACGTCGAAATGCGCCATGTCCATGTCGCTGGTCTTCGACGCATCGGGCTCCATGAGCGGAAGCAACAACACCTGGGCCAAGCTCGCCGGCCGCGCCTTCATCGATTCGATGGATGGATCGATCGACGAGGCGACGATACTGTTTTTCGACGAGAACGTCACCATCCAGCAACAAATGACCGCCAACCGGCCGATACTGCACTCGGCGATGGACGCCTTGCCGACGAGCGGTTCGACTGCGCTGTGGGACGCGACGTACGCGGGTCTCATCGAGCTGCTCAACAATGGCGTCAATCCATGTCGAGGGGTGATCGTACTCAGCGACGGCGCGGATGCAGCTTCCACACGTACACCGCAGGAAATCATCTCGCTCGCCAATCGCTATCGCGTGCGTGTGTTCATGGTCGGACTGGGCGGAGCCATCAACGCGAAACCGATGGACGAGGTCGCGACCGCGACGGGAGGGAAGTACTTCGAAGTCCGTACCCTTGAGGCACTGCTCGCCGCCTATGCCGAGTGCTACCGCCTGATCAGCACCAGTTTCGAGGAATGCGTGCTCACCTATGATCGCGGCTGCGCGGATGGGAAGAAGCACACCGTCGTGCTCAGTGCTTCCGATATCTGTGGCGTGATGGTGCATGATACCGTGACCTACACCGCGCCGCTCGACAGCAGCACTTTCCGCCCGGCCTGGTTCCGTGTCGACACCGCCTCCGCGCGTCCCGGCGACGATGTACTGTTGCCATTGCGCGTCGAACCTTCCTTACCCTATCTCGACGCCGGAACCTATGTGCTGCGCTACGACACGACATTGCTGCGCTTCACGGGCTTCGTGGCAACGCCAACGATGCTCGGTACCGTGCCCTACACCGTGCGCGATTCTTCGGGCACGGTGCTGCTCGAGGTGCTGTCGGGCATGCCGGTGCGGCCACCGCATGTGCTCGGTCAACTGTCCTTCCACGCCGAGGCCTCGGCACCGGAAACCATCACCGCGGTTCAACTCGCGGAAGTACGACTCGTCACCGGTTGCACCAAGCCGGTGAAATTCGCTGGTGCGGTGCGTATCGGATCGATCGATGTTCCCACCATCATTCCGAGCGGGTCGTTGTCGTTCTGTGACGGCGGAAGCGTCACGCTCACCGCACCCGATGGCATGCGCTCCTGGCGCTGGTCCAATGGCGCGATCACGCGCAGCATCACGGTGAATTCCTCCGGAGTCTTCTCTGTGACCACCGAGGATCAACAGGGCGTGTTCGCAACCTCGAATCCCATGGTCGTGGTGGAGTTGCCCGTACCTGTCCCCTATATCCGACCCGCCGGTCCGGTACGCGTGTGCGTGGGCGGCAGCGCGACGCTGGATGCCGGTGCGGGCTACACGAGCTATCTCTGGAGCGATGGATCCACGGATCGCTACCTGACCACCAGCGCCACCGGGCACTTTACCGTTACCGTCACGGATTCCTATGGTTGCAGCGGCATGTCCGTGCCGGTGCACATCATGGTGGGAGATTCCATCAAACCGGTCATTACACCGGATGGAAGTACCACGATATGCGAGGGCAAGGAAGTGACGCTGGATGCCGGGATTGGCTACCGAACCTATTCCTGGTCCACGGGAGAACGAACGCGCAGCATCAACGTCGGTACGGCGGGAAGCTATTCCGTCCACGTCATCGATCCCTACGGCTGCGGCGGAACTTCCGATCCCGTGACTGTGCAGGTGCTGCCCACACCCACGGCGAGCATTACGCGTGTCGGACCTCCCGTGCCCTGCGAAGGCGATACGCTGTGGCTCACCGCGAATCCCGAAGGAGTGCGCTATCAGTGGTCGGATGGACTCACAGCACGCACGCGTCCGGTGACGGTGGCGGACGACTACCACGTAACGGTGTGGAACGCCGAGGGCTGCTCCGGTCGCTCCATGACGCTCGATGCGGTGTTTCTGCCCCTGCCGGACAAGCCCGTCGTCACGCGCGTGGGCGAATTGCTCGAATCCACCGATGCCCTGCGCTGGCAGTGGTATCACAACGGTGTGCCCATTCCCGGTGCCACCGGGCGGCAGTACACGCCCACGGAATCGGGCTCGTATCAGGTGCGCGTGTGGGGTGTGAACAATTGCTCTTCACTGTCCGATGCGCTTACCGTCACCAGTCTGGACGAGCTGCTCCCCGCCGCATCAGCACTCACCCTGTATCCCGATCCGACGGACGGCATGGTGACGCTGCGCTTGCACGAGCACATTGGCGGCGATGTCACCATACTCGTGAGTGACGTGCTCGGCAGGGAAGTGCGGCGCGTGCACCCTGCCGACGGAATGCGCGGCGGCGTGTATGAACTTGATCTGCGGCAGTTGCCCGGCGGGCTGTACCTGCTTCGTGTGCAAAGCGGCGGCGACGTGTGGATGCGGCATATCCGCAAGAACTGACAGGTCGCGGGGCCCCACTCCGCCTGTCCATGAAAAAAAACGGTGCCGCGACTCCGAAATGGGGTCGCGGCACCGTGCGTTCGGGGAGGAGGGTATGCCGCGCTATTTCACCAACATCATGGAAATCCGCCGCGTGACGGTCGTACCGCCGCTGCGCACCTGAAGCACCGCGGTGAGCATGCCCGAGGCCGTTACGGGTGCGTTGAATGTGGCCTGATACACGCCGCGTTCCTGCCATTGGCCAAGAAGGCGCTGTACCAGCCGGCCGTAGCTGTCGTACACGTCCAGGGCCACTTCGGCCTCGCGGTCGAGATCGTACACGATGGTTGTTGTCGGGTTGAAGGGATTCGGGAAATTCTGATACAGCGTGATGCGCTCGGGTACGCCCGGCAGACGTTCGATGTCGAGCACCGCGCGCGAGAGCAGGGCCACTTCGGCCACGGGCATGCCCGCGTCGTTGGTGCCGAGCTGCAACACCGCGGCTTTCGATCCCTCGCTGATGGGCAAATGCCGGACACGTAGCGTGCTGCTGCCCCCGCTGGCGATGGGTGTGCTTGCCGGTTGCGCGATGGAGAAATGCACCGCGTCGGCGCCACCGATGGTCTGTGATGTGATGATCAATTCACCCGTGCCAATGTTGCGGACCAGAATATCCTCATCCTTGGGCGTCAGCACCTGCACTGTGCCGAAGTCCACCAGCGTGCGGCTGAAGGCCACGCGCGGACCACTCACCGCGGCGCAGCTTCCGCGCAGCGTGACGCTGGCGCTTGGCTGCATCGGGTCGTTGCTCGTAATGGTCAGCGATCCGTTGTAGGAGCCGGTATTGATCGGATTGAACTGCACGCGTGCGGTGGCATTGCCTCCGGGTGGTATGGGAGTGGACGCGGAAGTGAACAGGATGAAGCGATTGCCGTTGACCGTCTGATCGGTGAGCACGAGATTGGCCGTGCCGGAGTTTGTGATCACCACCGTGCGATCCACGGGCGTGGAAGGCGGTGTGGTGCCGAAATCCAGCAGCGTCGTACTCAGTGTCAGTCGTGGTTGCTCGCTGGTAATGCCGCTGCCGTGCAAGGTGACCGTGCTGATCGGAGCATTCGGATCGTTGCTCGCGATGCTGAGTGTGGCGGTTTTCGCTCCCGCCGACAGCGCGGTGAAGCGGATTTCCACAAAGTCGTTGGCTCCGGGACTAATGGAACCCGCCGCGTTGTGTGTGATGCTGAAGCTGCCCATATCGGCGCCGCCCACGCTCTGGCTGCTCAGCGTCAGCACGGCATTGCCCGTATTGCCCACGGTGACGCTTCGCACGCTGCTGTTCCCGACAGTCACCGCACCGAAATCGAGCGTTGTCGCGCTCAGTTGTATGTCGGGCGCCGAGGCCACGCCAACGCCGCTGAGCGCGATGGTCATGGCGGGATCGTTGGCGGCGTTGCTGTTGATGGTCAATGTGCCGTTGATGCTTCCCGCGGCGGAAGGCAGGAATTGCAACTGCATACTCACCGATCCGCCCGGCGGAATGCTTTGCGCGCCACCACCCCCATTGATCGCGTAGGCTGCGGGCGCGATGGCGGTGGAAGTGATATTCAACGGGGCGGCGCCGGTGTTTTGCACTGTCACGGTACGAAGCACACTCTGGCCGACAATCACATTGCCGAAATCCACGGAGGATTGCGCCACGATGTTGGCTGCGCCGGAGGGTACAAGGCGGATGTGCAGATACCCCGAATGCACGATGCGCGTGGGTCCGCTGGATACACCGGTGGAGCTCTGTCCAGTCGAGGAATAGAGTACATGCGTGGCGTCGTCCGCACGGCCCGCCCCGCTCGCGTCGGCGCACTGCCAGGTGATGGCCTGCTGCGCCGTCGCACTCACGCTCAATGCGACCCATCCCGCGAGGATGAGCCGCCACAGTGGTAAGAA
>JAMIQH010000005.1:0-1963 GCA_035914695.1 Bacteroidota bacterium
GCGATAACCGCACCCAATGGAAGGGTGCGCCCGCAGTGCGGGTGGAGATTGAAGCCGGAGGGCGGATTGTCCACCGCTGCCTGGTGTCGGTGCTGATTCGCACCTATGCGGACGTGCTTGTCGCCGAGCGCTCGATTGAACGCCACACGCGGCCGGCCCCCGGGGACCTGCGGTCCTTCCGCATGGAAACGACGCTGATTCAACGGCGCGTGCTCTACGAAACCTGCGCTCTGGATGGCCTCCGGTCGCGACAGTTGATCCCCCGGGGAAGCATTCTGTACGAGGACCTGTTCGAACTGACACCGTTGGTACAGCAGGGCGATCGTGTGCAGGTCCGGGTGCGGTCAGGGGGAGTGACGCTTTCCACCGAGGGGACGGTGCGCGATGACGGCGATCAGGGAGACCTCGTGACTGTGGAACTGGCCGGCAGGCGCGATCGTGTGCGCGGGCGGATTGACGGCGAGCGGAGTGTAACCATTTTTGTGGATGCGGGAAAGGAGAAGTGATGAATCGTCTGATTGCAGTCGGTGCCCTCCTGATTGCCGGGGCATGTGGAGCGATGGCCCAGGACATGCGCGGGAACATCAATCGCTCGCTGTTTGCGGATCCCAAGGCAACACGTGTGGGCGACGCGGTCATGGTCCTCGTGGTGGAGACATCCAGCGCCTCCAATGATGCGAGCACGCTGTCACAGCGTGCCAGCGACATCTCTCTTGATGCCTCGGGCCGCGTTGATGAGTCGAATATTCCCGAGGTGTCTCTTGGCGTGGGTTCCAACAACACCTTCAAGGGCACCGGCGCGACCTCAACGCGCGGATCAGTGCGCGCTCGGATCAGCGCCCGGGTCGACTCCGTCCTCGCAAACGGGGATCTGTGCATCTCCGGACACCGGACCATAATTGTGAATGGCGAAGAACAGCGGATCACGCTCTCGGGCATCGTCCGCCCGCCGGACATCCTTGCGGACAACAGCGTTTACTCGTACAACATCGCCGAGGCGCATATTGCGTTCGAGGGAAATGGCATCGTGACGAGTGCCCAGGGTCCAGGATGGATTACGAAATTGCTCCATTGGCTTTTCTGAGTGAGGTCGGGATGAAACGATACAATGGAATTCTCGGAGTGCTTGCCGTTGCGCTGCTGCTCGGCGGCACCTGTGCATCGGGCGCCATTCGCATCAAGGACATCGCCCACGTGCACGGGATTCGCGGACAGCAGATTATCGGCTACGGCCTCGTCGTCGGACTCAACGGCACCGGCGACACGCAGCGGTCGACGTTCACGCTCCAATCGGTCTCAAGCATGCTGAAGCGGTTCGGGATCAACGTGCCGCAGAGCGACCTTCGCCTACGCAATGTGGCGGCGGTCATGGTGACCGCGACCGTGCCGGGCTTCACGAAGGAAGGGGGCGAGGTCGACGTGGTCGTTTCGTCGATGGGCGATGCCACGAGCCTGCAGGGGGGAACACTCCTCCTCTCCCCGCTTTCGGGAATCGACGGCGTCGTGTACGCCATGGCTCAGGGGCCCATCTCCGTTGGCGGCTTGAGCGTTCGTTCAAACGGCAATGAGATCCGCCGGAATCACACCGCGGCGGGACGCATTCCGGGCGGAGGGGTGGTGGAGCGGGTGCCGGAGATGACGATTGGCCGCGATTCCACGATATCGGTGGTGCTCATGGAGCCGGACTTCACCACGGCGACGCGCATTGCGGAAGCGGTGAACACGAAGCTGGGCGAACGTGCAGCCCGTCCCGAAGACGGGGCGAGCATCACTATTCGCGTACCCGACACAATCCGCGCCGAACGCCGCCTCGTGGAGTTCATCGCATCGATCGAGGGGCTCGAAGTGGCTCCCGACATCGCCGCCAAGGTGGTGATCAATGAACGCACGGGGACCATCGTTGTGGGAGGTTCGGTCAGCATCCTGTCGGTCGCAATCTCGCACGGCGGGTTGAATATTGAGA
>JAMIQH010000006.1:0-2728 GCA_035914695.1 Bacteroidota bacterium
GCATAGTGTGAGCAGTGTCAAACGCACCTGGGGCAGCATCAAGGCCATGTTTCGCTGATCTCGGATGAACACACGCTCGTCGACGCAAAGGGCAGGCCAACCGGGTATGCCCTTTTTCCTTTCCCCCCCCGCAGGCGTTCTCTCGGTCGCTCTGCTCACCGCCATCGTGTTGCTTTCGAGCTGTACACCCATGGCGCAACGCGCCATGCTGGATCGCGAGCCAAGCATTCGCGTGTGCGTGGCCGACAGAATATCCACAATCACCGTTGCCATTGACTCGGGTGCCGTGCTGCAAAGCAGCAATCAGCGCTTTTCGTTGCATGGCCATCGTGAGTTGCAGTGTGCGCTGAATACGGCCGGAGATATTGCGATATCCATGGATGGCAAGCCCGCGCGCGTGATCAGTGGAGCGTTTCGCTGTTACTATCCGAAGGGTGTGGGCAGCTTCCGCACGGAAACGCGTAGTTACTCCGACACCATGCTGATCGCCTCCGATGGCGACCATCTCTACCTCATCAACATTCTTCCCCTCGAGCGCTATCTCGAACAGGTGGTACCGAGCGAGATCGGAAGGAATCGCACGCGCGAGGAATTGGAAGCGGTGAAAGCGCAAGCCGTTATTGCCCGGAGTTATGCACTGGGAAAAATCCGGCAGCCCTCGTTGCGGCTTTTCGATGTGTATGCCGATACGCGCGACCAGGTGTTTGGGGACCGCACGGCGACGGATGTGGTGGTGAACGAAGCGCTGCGCGCCACTCGCGGCGTGGTGCTCGCGATCGATGGCCGGCCTGTGGAGGCCTTTTTCCATTCCACTTGCGGTGGCCGCACAGAAGCGGTGGAGAATGTGTGGAAGGGTTCGCAACCGCGCCCTTGGCTTCGTGGCGGAGCGGACATGCACGCGGAACAGGAGGCGTGTCGCATTTCCCCGTCCTTCCGATGGACCGAGGAGTACACGCGCGAACAAATGGAAACATTGCTGCGAACATGGTTGCCCTCGGTTGACGAGGCGCTCACACCCGCGGATATTCCCGATCAACACTGGTTTTTGCTGGATATCAACGTTCTTCGTCGTTCGGCCTCAGGCAGAGTCACCACACTACAAATCGTGATGGGCAATCGCCTTCAGCAACGCTCGTACTACGTGCACCACGATGCAATCCGCAGGGCGTTGCGACGGCCCGACGGAGCCGTGCTTCGAAGTACACTCTTCGATGTGGATCTGGAGCGCGACGCATCGAAATGGCTGACGCGCGTGGTGCTGCGGGGAGGTGGCAGCGGCCATGGTGTGGGAATGTGCCAATGGGGAGCCATTGCCCGGGCGCGTGATGGCGAGCGCATGGCGGATATTCTGGCGGCGTACTTCGCTGATTGTGGACTCGTTTCGATGTATTGACGGACGAGGTTCCGGCGTCATCGTCTGCCGCAGTCGTTGAGGTAAAGCAGTGTAAATTGTAGTTTTTTCACAATTTTTGTACTTTTGTACCTTGGTAGCATCTCTCTATCACATCGACCCGGAGTTCCCATGGCGAAACCACTGAGCATTCTGTTCGTTTCGAGCGAAGTTGTACCCTTCGCAAAAACGGGTGGTTTGGCAGACGTTTCTGCTGCGTTGCCACAGGTGGTGCGTGAAATGGGTCACGACATTCGCATCATCATGCCCAAGTTTGCCGCCGTGAGCGACAGGAAATTCAAAATACACGACATCAAACGTCTGACCGACATTCCCGTGGAATTGGATGATCGAACGTTTCTCGCGAGCGTGAAATCCTCCTTCCTCTCGAATATCAAAACCAAGGTTCAGGTATACTTCATAAGCAACGACACCCTCTACTGCCGTTCCGATCTCTATGTGGATCCGAAAACGAAGGAGGCCTGGCCGGACAACGACGACCGTTTCATCTTCTTCTGCCGTGGAGTCATTCAGACGCTTATTCTGCTTGGGTGGAAGCCGGATATCATTCATCTCAACGACTGGCAGTCGGGTTTGATCGCCGCTCTGCTGAAAACGGAGTTCGCGGACGAGCCGCTGTTCAAGAATACCAAGGTGGTATTCACTGTGCACAACGCCGCGTATCAGGGCATTTTCCCGGCGGAATCCTTCCCGAAAACCGGTCTGCCCGCGAAGACCTTCAAGCCCGATGGCGTGGAGTTTTTCGGCCGGATGAATTTGCTCAAAGCCGGCTTGATGTACGCGGATATGATCACCACCGTGAGCCCAACCTACGCGAAGGAAATTCGTAGCGGCGAGGATTTCGGCTACGGTCTCGAGGGCGTGTTCAAGAAAAAGGCCCGTAAAACCGTGGGCATTCTCAATGGAATGGACACGCATGTGTGGAATCCTGAAGTCGATACGATGATTCCCCAGAAGTATTCCGTCGCCACGTTGGATGACAAGGCCGTCAATAAAAAGGCGCTGTGCGAACGCTTCGGTTTGCATTACGATCCCGCCGTGCCTGTGATCGGCATCGTCTCGCGCCTGGCGGATCAGAAGGGCTTCGATCTGATTCAGGAAGTCCTGCCCGACCTCATGCAGCTCCCGTTGCAGTTGGTTGTGCTCGGCTCGGGCGAGAAGCGTTACGAGGAGATGTTCACCAAGGGCGCGAAAAAATTCAAGAAAAAACTCGCGGCGCATATCGGCTTCGACGAGGAACTTGCCCATCTGATCGAGGCGGGCAGCGATATGTTCCTCATGCCCTCGAAATACGAGCCCTGCGGACTGAATCAGATG
>JAMIQH010000007.1:0-3461 GCA_035914695.1 Bacteroidota bacterium
CCTCGCGATGACGGATCACCGAGCGTTGCGGCGCGTGCACATACTCGACGGGTGAGCCGATAATGATGATATGTGAATCGACCGAATTGTTGTTGGCGTCAATAATGGCGTCGAGCGTGGTGCTTTTTCCCGAACCGGTGATGCCCGTCACGAGGATCAACCCCTCTTTTGTGTGCTTGAGGTTGACAATGCTCGTGATATTCGGGTGGAAATTATAACTCGCGTAAGGACGAATCTTGGCCGTGATCGCGCGCATGTTCATTCCGAGCGCGTCGAGGTCGAAATACGCTGTGCCGCGATACCTGAAGGTTTCTCCGTCCACCGTGGTTTGATAGGAAAAATCGAGACTGCGATGTTCCAACAAGCCAAGCCGCTGCTTCGGGAGAATCAACGACTGGATAAGCACATCCACCCCGGGCGACTCAAGCGGCGGGAGATCGAGTTGTGGCACCTTGTTGCCATGGACACGGAACCATATGAGACCGCGCGTCCCGAAACTCCCGATATCGATATCCGACGCCTCCACCTCACGCATGCGGCGCAGTATATACTCGTAAAAAACACGCAGCACCTGAATTGCTTTGTCATCCAGGGTGGCGAGTTTCCCGGCGATGAATTCCTGCCGTTCCGTCCCGAAATAATGCGTCGGCATGTCGCGAACCACGTACTCCATCACTTTCATGGCGTTGGCCGCTATCCGTTCGGGAAACTCGTATTCCCCCGCGGATCGACGGGTGCTCGTGGCCGGGGCTATCGAACTTTGGACGGTATCCGACATGTACTCACTCGTCATGACCATACCTTCTCAAAGAGGATGGGGGACACACCTCCTGCCTGTGCAGCGCGATGATTCCGCCACACAGGTGAAAGGTTGCGTGACTGTAATATAATGAATCGCAGGCACGAACGGAATATCGCCTCACAATAAACTTTAACATGAGCCCTTCCCTCCGTTTTATTCTCGATACTTGTGAATTCGGGCCCGCAGAAGGCCAAGTCTGGCGAGTACCGCGGAGACGGCCTCGGCGCTGTGCCGCACATCCGGTGAGCCGGCGATGATCAGGCGGGTGTTTGCATCGTGTGAAGCACCCTGCGCCCAAACCGCACCAATAATTGTGGATAACGCCGTACCATGGATTCGTACCTGATTGTCCTCGGCGAACAGCAGCACGATGCCGGTCCATCTCACCTCCCCTACCATGGCCAAACCTCCATGCGCCAAGAGAATGCCAGCGCCGCTCAGTGGACCGGTCAAGCGAAGACTATCTGGCAGATACACGATCTCCGGATGCTCGAGGGTGCCCAGAGGAGAGCGCTCCGATGTGGGCTGTGCGTCCAGGGTGATGGTACGTCGCTCGTAGGCCGCATCCCACATTCGGGAAAAATCGAATACTCGTGCTCCTGGAAAACGTGTGGGTATGCGCGCGCATGCAGTATGTCGGTCCATATCGCAAGCGGTGTTCGCCTGGCATGTGAGGTGCACGGAATCTGTAAAACCCGTCCCGAAGCGGGCAAGCACACGATTTGACGCGATACCGGATAGATCCGGTTTCCAATCGCGCCCATCCACCGCCCAGGTTGCATCCTCGGTCACAAGTTCCACCGGGTTGCCTCCAAGCGTGATCACACTCGAGCAGATGGGGAACACGGTTTGCAGTTCCACCTCGGCAACGATACGCTGAGTGACGGCGGCGAGGCGCGCCGTGGATTCTATGCGAAGACTGTCAACGCCGATTTCGACAACACGAACGGAGATACTACCACCGTTGATTGTCCGGTTGCGAAAACCTTCCCTCCAAGAGCGGTCGGTGAGTAATTGTGCCACCGCCAGACTCACCCCTTCACGGGACAACTCGCGCACCCGTTCGCGAGTGCCATATTCCAACGTCATGTCTTGCGCGTTCTCCCACACTCCGAATATCCCCAGGAGCGAGATCACCAGGAGCAAACTTGACAATGCGACCACAATTATCGATTGCTGTCCCATAACGCCTCGCTTACTTACCCGGCAGGGGTAAGCGCACTTCAAAATTCATGCTGGAGTATTGGCAATCGCCCCCGTTTGCGAGGTGCTGCTTCATACGAATATGCACTCCCACGCCGGACACACTACCGGACATCGTCCGCGTTGCTTCTTGCACGGTATCGGAGGGGATGTACGTGAAAGCGAAACCAACGATGCCATCCAATTCCCGCCACTCGACCTGGCCATTCACAATACGCAGCAGCCTTCCCGGTGGAACCTCGGGGAAGCCATTGTGATCGACCGCGTTTGTATGCACATAGGTGACAGTGTCGATCACACCGTCGTTCGCGATGTCGCGACGGAAGGAGAACAGTGTGGGTGTGGCGCGCAGTATCGCAGCGTCCTGAACACCATCGCCCACAGCGCTCAAATCGTCCCGCATCACATGGGCGATTTCCGTCAGGCTGGGGACGGCCTCGATGGTATCCGCGGTCTCCCGTTTCAACTTCGAATCATCGGTGAGGAACACGGCCATGTTCAGCAGTATCGCCCCGGCGACGATAACCGACCCAATGACATCCAACTGGTAATTCATGACAACTTCCTCCGATCTGCACCACCTCGCTCATCCGCGACCGCTATCGCTCGCGAAGATTGAACAGCTTCAGGGAACAATGACCCGGGTCCATCCCCTGTACGGAGGAGACCGCGAAGTCTGTGAACGCGCCGTGAGGACGACACCGACGAGCCCTGAAGCACGCTCTCTCCGAGCCGGAGAAAACCCGCACCCGTGCAGGCCATGTTGAGGGATGATGCCATGATGCAGAACTCAATGTAATTCAAGGAGCACCAAGTCGTTGGTTATTCGTCCGACATTGTCGCTGCGATGACTTCAGCGACCGAAGTCACGCCTTCTTTCACGCGCTCGCGTGCCGATGCACGCAGCGTGAGCATACCTTCGCTAATCGCGATGTTGCGCACGCGATCCTCGTCGATATCGTCGCCCGATTCGAAAATCGCCTGTCGCACGGCTCGAGAGAAGAACAGTGCCTCGTGAATGGCTGCGCGGCCTTTGTATCCTTTCACACATTGGTTGCAGCCCACTGCCTCGTAGAATGTGGTCGTGCGGATTTCCTCCTCAGTGAACCCGACATTCAGCAATTCGGGGATGTTGGGGTCGTGCACCTCGCGCTTGCACTTAGTGCACAGCCGCCGCAGAAGACGCTGCGCCACGACGAGGTTGATGGCATAGGCGATGAGAAACGGCTCGATACCCATTTTGAACAGACGCGTGACAGCACTGGGCGCGTCGTTGGTATGCAGGGTCGAGAACGTCAGGTGACCGGTGTTCGCCAGTTTAATGGCGACATCGGCCGTGGCTTTGTCGCGCATTTCACCCACCATCACGATATCCGGATCGTGACGGAGGATGGCGCGGATGGCCGCTTCGAAGTCGACCTTGTGGCTGATTTTGATTTGCCTTGCGCCATCGATG
>JAMIQH010000008.1:0-11455 GCA_035914695.1 Bacteroidota bacterium
CGGGCGTCGAGATAATCGGTATGCTGGCGGCGCAGAAGTGCGAGTGCGTCGCGGGCCTCGTCCAGCAAGGCACGGCGCGTGCCGTGTTCCTCTGCCGCCTGCTTCTCCGCCGCCACCGCTGCATCGTGACGCTGCACGGCCTGCTCATGGGCCACTTCGGATATCTCACGTCCGAGATTCTCTGCAAGCGCGGCGACGTCGTTCAGTTCCAGCTTGATGGCGCTGATCTCCCCGCGGCGATCCTCCGCGTCTTTGCTACGTTGCGGCACACTTTCACCGAGCTGCTTATTTCGAAGGAACAACTCATGCGCCTCGCGATGCATGGAGCAGAGCCGATCGTTCCGGGCGATTCCATCGTCGAGCGTGGAGAAAGCGGCAAGCTGTTCGTTGAAGGCGCGCTCAGTATCGAGCCACTGAGCGGCGTGTTCGTCCATGGCACGTGTACTGTCGCGTTGCCGCTGTTCCAGTGTGGAAATGGAGACCTCGAGTTGGCGGAGTCTCTCCTGCGCCTTGTTCAACTCGGAGTTCAACGTCTTGCCCTGCGTCGTGATGGAGGTCTCCTCCGCGCGAGCTTGAGTCAATGTCTCCGATGCACGGCGTTCGTTGTCCTGTGCCTGTAGCAGAATGCGGTCCAGTTCGGACAACTCCTCTATCGATTGCTCCGCTTCCGGATGACGAGCAAATAATTGCGTGGCTTCGCTGTGCAGGGCGGGCAGGAAGTCGGCTTCCTCGCCGGTTTCGCGGAGGCGCGCGGACAGGTCATTGTAGCTGCCGCGCAGGGCCTGCAAGCTGTGCCCGGCGTTGTCGAGCGCGCGCCTCGTGCTGGCGAGTTCCTGGATGAATGAGCGCAATTCGGCGGCCACCTGCGCACGTTGTTCCGCACGCTCACGATGCCCTTGCGCTTGCAGATAAGCTTCGCGCAACGATGTGATAAGGCGTTCATGTTCCGCAAGTCCGCTTTTTACCTGCTCGCATTCCTTGCGTGCGCCTTCGAGTTCCATGTTCACCCGCTCGACAACAAGTCGCAGCGTGGCCGCAGCATTTTGCTGATCCACTGTCGCGCGGTGCAGTTGCTCGCGTATCGCGTCGCGCCTCTGTGCGTCGATGCGCAGAGAGGCAAGCGCCAACTCGGCCTGGACGAACTCGGTATGGCCAGCTTCATTGTTTTGCAGAATGCGTGCGGCTTCTTCGGCCTCGCGCAGCGCGGCGATGGCCAGTGCTTCCGCACGGACCGCGTCATCGAGCCGCGCACGCAATGCGTCGCAGCGAGCACGGGCATCGCGCAGCGCCTCGCGTTGCCGGCTCCGCGCTTCCACGTCGGCTCGGGCTGCTGCGGTGGCCTCGCGGGCCTTGTCGTACGAGGCGGCGGCTTCGGCGAGCAGGGTTTCGCGTTCGGCGTGGAGCTTTTCGCCTTCGCGCAGCCGCGGGACCGCGTCCGCCCGCTCCTCCTCGCGTACGGCCAATTGCCGCGTTTCCTCCGTCTGCCATTTGATCAGCTGGGCGAATTGCTTCTCGAACTCCTGAAAATCCTCGATGCCGAGAATGCGCTCGAACAACTTGCGGCGCTCGCCTTCCGGACTGGTGAAGGGCTTGTCGAAGCTGCCCTGCTCGGTGCCGATAATGTCGCGGAACAGGCGCTCGTCCTCGATGCGCGCTTCGCCCAGCACGTAGCGCCGCACATCGCTTTGAAATGCCGCGATACGTCCCGCGCTGCTGGCCAGCAGTCCACCGTCGGCGTCGAGCAGTCGTCGCTCGAAACTGATTTTATCGCCGTCACGCCCGCATTCGAGATCGCACAGCAGTGTGTACCGCGTGCCCTCGCACTCCACGTCGACAGCGATGCGTGCCTGCCGCTCGCCGTTGCGAATGAAGCCCGAGCGCGCCTGTCCTTCGCGGAAGCGCTCGGGCCAGGCGCCGAACAGCGCCAGACCCACGGCCTCGATCACGGTGGATTTTCCCGAGCCATTTCTTCCTGCAATGATGGTGATGCCTCGGGAAAAACGGAGTTCGCTTTCAACAAAGGACTTGATGTTCCGGAGATATACCGAGGTGATGATCACGCCGTATCCTCCTCGTCGTACTCCACGAAGGGGCGCAGCATGTCGCGCATGCGTCCGAACTGCGCCTGCGAAGCCGAACGTCCGGAGCCATCCAGAGCGGCCTTCACATCGAGCAAGGTGGCGGCGAGATCGGCCTCGCGTCCATGTGCCATGCCGGCGCCGCGCAGCAATTCCGCGGCGATTGCCCTGGCGCGGTCGGTCACATGCTCCAGGTCGCGCTCGTCGATCAGCAGCAACTCCATCGAGACGTCTTGCTCCAGATCGCGGTCCAGCACTTCCACGTGCAGCGCGTCCAGCTGTTCGCGCAAACGCTCCGCTATGGCCGCGCGGGGAATGCGCGAACGCGACAGTGCCGGATTCCCCGTGAGACGCACAATGATGATGGGTCGCGGAGCATCGTTGTCGATCAGCAGTTGCTCCGCGGCCACGTGCAGCACCTGCTCGATCACCGCGTCGGGAGTGGTACAGCCGTCAAGCGCTACGCGCACGGTGTGCGCTGGACGCTTTGCAGTGGGCACGTGACGTGCGTGTACAAACACATCCTCGTGGCGCTGGAGCTTGCCCTTCTCCTCGGGTGGCTCGCCCTCGCCGATGGTGACATCGAGAAATCCCCGCAACTCGGGTGGGAGGTGGTAATCCAGAGGATTGACGAATTCCAGCGAACCCGGGTTAAACACCCAGCCATCCGCTTCCTCGTCCAGGCCGCGCCGTGTGTGGCGGTGTCCCAGCGCGAGATAGCGCACGCGATCACGCAGCACGTCGAGTTGTTCCTCGCGCACGCAGCCGTACTCAAGTTCGCTTTCACCACGCAGCACCATGACATGCGCGAGCGCGATCACGACGCGTTCCGACGGCAACTGCGCAGCCGCGGCCGCGAGCTGTTCCTCGATGGAATGCGCGAGAAATCCCAATCCCACGATTGCCACCTCGGTCGAGGCGCGGTACACAGCGCCACCGTGCCCCGGTGCCCAATCGGGCAGCAGCAGGCCATCGTCGCCGGATTCCGGGCGCAGAAGTACGAGATAGCCCTCGGCGTCGAGCACATCCAACGCGCCGAAGCGCTCGCCGCGCGTGCGTCGATCATGATTTCCCTCGATGGCGAATGCGGGGATGCCCGCCTCGCGCAATGGGCGCAGCGTGGACATGGCGCGCAGCAAGGTCTCGGCCGAAGGTCGCTGCTCGTCGAAGAGATCGCCGGCGATCAGCACGGCGTTCACGCGTTCGCGCAGCGCATGCTCCACCACGGCGCCAAGCGCGGTGAAATAATCACCGTAGCGCTCGACATTGCCATGGCGATGTCGCCCAAGATGAACGTCGGCACAATGGAGGAAACGAAAACGCATGCCCTCTCCGACGGATTGAGTGCTATTGCAAGGTCACGCCACGCGTGCTGATCCGCCGTTCGTCGCTGGCGGTCAACAGATAGCGCCCCGCGGGCAGCGCTGGCAAGGTCAGCACATGCGTGCCCCCGCCGACCGCCGTGGTCGAGGCGTTGCCGCGAAGCAACGATCGTCCGAGCACATCGTGCAAGGTGAGCCGCACTTCGGGTCGCGTGCTGCTCAGCGTGAAGTGCAGCGCTTCGCGCGCGGGCTGCGGATACACCGTACCCAACAACGGTGCGTCCTCGCGCGGGAGGGCGCCGCTGCCGCTGGGTTTCTTGAAAAGGAAATCCGCGATGCGGGGCAAATGATCCGAAGCGCTCGTGGCATCGCCGCGTTGCACGCCATGGCGCGCGAGTTCGGCGTCACTCATTTCGGCGGTGTTGAACACCAGTTGCTGTTCCACTGTCACCGCGCTGGCGGTGTACAGAATGTAATCCAGCTTTCCCGGCGCGTAATTGCTGCCGGTGTCATACCAGGTGTAGGTGAATGGGGTGATGGGATGCAGCGGTTCGAGCTCCGTCCAGGGGCCCCCGTCCCAGTCGGGTGGCGAATCCGGTCCATGCGTGCTGTTGTCCACAATATCGCCGGTGGTGAGCGTAATGTACTGCTGCCGGAAGCCCACGAGATTGAAATCACCCGCCATGATCATCGGTGTGCCGATGGGTACATCGATGCGTCCGCCCGGCGTGCGGGCATCGCGCAAAAAGGCGATCACGCCATCCGCTTCCTGCTGACGCTTGTCGTTGGCATTGCAGCAGCGCAAATGCGCGTTGATCACCAGCAGCGGTTGTCCCGAGGGAGTGCGCAGGAGATAGGCCGACTCGCGGTAGTTCTGTTGAATCAGCCAATCGGCCTCGATATCCAGATGCGTCACCATCACATTGCCGGCATCGGTTTTCAACGCGCGCCACGCTCTTCCCTGCGGCGCTTGCAGCGTGGCTTCAATCATGCCCTGCACCTGTTGCGCGCTGAGTTCGAAGCACTCCTGAAAGCACAGCACGTCGGGCTGCATGGCGCGAAGCATGCGCTCGAACAGCGGACGTCGCGCCGGATCGAGCAGACCATTCTGCAATACGTTCCAGCTCAGCAAACGCACCGCGCTCGCGGATTTCGGGCGAAGCGTGCGTTCGTCGTCGCGCGTGGGTGCGCTGTCGCGCAATTCCACACCGACACCGCCGTCGGCATCGGGCAGGCGGTCGCCGCCTTGCTCCTCGGCGTAGAGCACGAGACGCATACGCTCGGTCGGGAACAGTGCGCGTCCCGCCACCTTCGTGTCGCGGCGGAAGGCCAGCTCGAAGCGCGTGGAGGTCATTGAAGGAGCGGGGAAATATCCGATGTCCTGATGCTTCACCGTGCTGCTGGACGTACCCAGCTTCACCGTGCCTTCACGCTTCGCGAAATCCCACAGCAATTCCGCGCCGATGCCGCCCCAGCGCGTGCCGCTGTTTGCATCCATGTCGGTGTCGATCAGCAGCTTGAGCGTGTTGTCCTGCTGCAACAGCAGGTCCGCGCCAAGCTCGAAACTGATGTAGACCCACTCGGCGTCGCTCTCGACGCGCAGGGTGCGCAGGTCCAGGCCCGAGGCGCCCGAATCTCCCGCCGGGTCGCGATGCGTCACCGCACGCGCATCCCAATCGGCGAAATGCCCATCGATGACCGGGGAAGAAAGTTGAGATTGCGCGAAGCCGCACGAGGCCGCGAGCATGAGCATACTGAACGAAAGCAAACGAAGCATGGGACACACCTTTCTGCTGCACACCTGAGTATCGCTGTAAGTTAATGCACCAAGTCACAGCGCGAAACCCCCGTGCGATTCTCCCGCTCCGCCGCAACCAGCACCACCGCACCCCTCGCGGCACGTACACGAGCATGGCACATCCGCACAGTCCATGCTCATACAGTGGACGGTGGAAAGCAACAACAACCAACCTTTCGCGCTGTTCGCACCTTGCGCGGTTGTAATTCTTTCGCGCTGTTCGCGCCTTGCGTGGTTGTATCTCTTTCGCGTCGCTCGCGGTTGTATATTGCGATATGCGATGGTGCATTTGCATACTATTTGTGCTTGCGTTCGCGTGGACACAATCCGCGGCGCAGCCCGCCCCCGCCCGCCCCACGGTGCCCGGCTTCGTTTTCCAATCGCTGGACAACGGATCGTGGGTTTCGCACGAATCACTGCTCGGTTCGGTGTACCTCATCGATTTCTGGGCCACCTGGTGTCCGCCCTGCGTGGAAGCCCTGCCGGAGTTGGAGCAGCTGTACAAGAAGTGGCACGAACGGGGTTTTGAAATCGTGAGTTTGTCCTTCGACAGCGACGAGCAGCGCATACGCCGCTTTCGCGAGAAGCGCTTCGCCATGCCGTGGCTGCATGGCCGCGTGGCCGAGGGCTTTAGCGATATTCTCGCGGTGACCTTCAAGCTCGAAAACATCCCGCATTACATTCTCGTCGATCGCGACGGCGGCATCATTGCCGAGGGCAATGATGTGCATGGCGAACGGCTTCGTGCGCTGCTCGAGGCAACGTTGGGCCGCTCTTCCCGCTGAGTTCTTCCCTCGCCTTGAATTTTCCCACACGAATATCCGCGAATGCTTGTCTTGCAGCGCGTGCCGTTCAGCATCAACGATGTCCACCCCGATCCCACGGCTCCCACGAGTTTCATGTTGCTGGTTGATGCGAAAGGCGTGATACGCGGGGCGGGGGATTTCGTGGAAGACGAGGTGCTGTTTCACGAACTGAAGCACCTCTTCGACAATCCCTGAAGTCGCAAGGGCTTGGCGGCGATGAACGCGTTGTTCTATATTGGTGTTTTCACCTCCAGTACATTCGAGGAAGCACCATGGATAGACAGGATTTCCAGATCACTGCCGACGAAACCTTCGATCTCATACAGCAAGCACTGGACCGCCTCGCCATCGATGGCGTCGAGGCCTACCCCGTCGAGAACGGGCTGAAGCTCATGTTCGACGACGGCAACAGCTACGAATTGCTGCGCAACGATGGGGAGCAAACCATAGAAGCGCGGATGGATGGCGACGCTGTGACGTTGTACTGGGACGAGGTGGAAGAGGCCTGGTTCGCGCGAGACAGCGAGGAGCCGCTGGCGGTAGTGCTTTCCGCCGCGCTCGGTAAGCGCATCGGACGCAATGCGGATTTCACGGAGTACCTGTGAGCAACGCCGAGGCCTATCCCGGATCCATCTTTTCGCTCACCGATCATGAGCTGTACGTGGTAAGTACCCGCGCCGAGGGCCGCGACTACGGACAGATTGCGACATGGATCATGCCCGCCACGCTCGTGCCGGATGCGCCGCGCATCGTGGCCGTGCTCTCCCCCATGAATCACACGCATCGCTTCATCGCGGCGAGTGGTCGCTTCACGATCAGCATGCTCGACGAGGAGCAACACGAACTCGTGCCGCGCTTCGGTTTGCTCAGTGGCAGGGAGGTGGACAAATTCGAAGGCGTGGAAATCGGACGTAGTCCGTCTGGATTGCCGGTGCTCGAAGGCGCCTGCGGCTGGGCCGAATGTGTGATCGTGGCCTCGCTGGACGCGGGCGATCGCATGCTGTATCTCGCCGATGTCGTCACGCAGCAGGTGTATCCCGGGCGGAGGCCATTGCGCAAGCAGGCGGCGTTTGCCTTGCAGTCGCCGGATATCCGCGCGCGTCTGGAGGAAAAGCATCGTCTCGACGGCGAGCGCGATAGCGCCTTGCTGCGCCGTTTCACGCATTCCGCGCACTGAACATCGATGTCTATCGCTCCGCCCACATATCGCTGGAAAGGTCTGCTGTTCGCCGCACTCGTCATGGGGCTGTGGGCGCTGGCCGTGATAGGCAGTCTGGTGCTAGGCCACGAGGCGATGCCGCCATGGTTGCTGCCTGTGGTGGTACTGGTGAATACCTTTCTCTACACGGGGTTGTTCATCACCGCGCACGATGCCATGCATGGCACCGTGCTTCCCGCGTGGCGAGGAGCAAACGACGCAATCGGCCGCATCTGCACGGGGCTGTACGCGATGTTTTCCTACGCACTCTTGCTGCGCAAGCATCACGAGCATCATCGCCATCCCGCCAGCGCCGACGATCCCGACTTTCACGATGGGAAGCATCCGGGATTCCTGCGGTGGTATTTGCATTTCCTGTTCACCTACATCCGCTGGCGGCAGTTGCTGGGCATGGCCTTGGCCTACAACGCGCTGAAGTATCTGGCCGGTCTGCACGATGTGGACCTCTTGCTCTTTTGGGTGCTGCCGTCGCTGCTCAGCACCGTGCAGCTTTTTTATTTCGGCACCTATCGCCCGCATCGCGAACCCGCGGAGGGATACACCGAACCCCATCGCGCCGTGTCCAGCGGCTATGGTGTGCTGCTTTCCTTCCTGACGTGCTATCATTTCGGCTACCACTGGGAGCATCACGCGGCTCCCTGGGTTCCGTGGTGGGCGCTGCCAGGCGCAACCCGCGAACTCGACGGGGCGTGATCCGCAATCGCTGTGGTACATGGTTGAGTCAAACACAGAGATCGCAGAGGCCGCAAAGGGCACGGAGAAGGGGTTGGTGGCGCTTCGCGAGTTCGTCGACTTGCTTGTGCAGCATCAGTCGGAGCAAACTTCGACCGCCCTGCGGTGACAGGGCAACAGCGGGAAGAATCCTCCCCCGTAACGTTGCAGCCGGCAAATGAGGCAGCATCCTTGCGGAATGCGGCTGCAACCCTGCTCCGCGACCTCCGTGCCCTCCGCGACCTCTGTGTTGCACGGAGATGTGACCCAACCCCGCCAAGGAGTCATGTGACGCTTTCCATCCGGTCCACGCGTTTTGCCTCCACTTTTTGCCCCCGCCGACCTATCTTACAAGCTTGAATGTGTGACACGGAACGAACATCATGCCCAGAACTCCTTCCCGCCTACGAAGCGCCGTATTGTTTGTCCTGCTTCTGCTCGCCATGACGGGCTGCGCCTCGGATTTGTCACTGCTGCGCGAAGGCGAGCTTCCCCCGGCCACCGATGGCTTGCTGCTACGCACGCGCGATGATGCGCGCATGTTTTTCCGCGATGAGGAGTGGAAGCTCACCACGACCGGCATCTCCGGGCACGCCTGGATCACCACCACCGATGGCGCCGCGTTCTATGCCGATACCACGCTCTCGTACTTCCATGCCGACGCCGCCAGCGGCACGGGACGCACCACCACGATGAAGCAATTTCTTCTCACCATTCTCGGGGTCATTCTGGTCATCGGCCTGGCGGCCATCATACTCTACGCCGCCTTTCTCGCCACCGATCGTTAGCTGCGCGCATGCGACCGCGGCTGTCACCGCTGCTTCCGCTGCTGGCGCTGCTGCTCCATTCCTGCGCCACGCACACCATCGTGCTGCCAGTGACGCGTCCGGCGCTCATCGACGTGCATGACTGCGACGCAGTGGTGTTGACGCCGCTCGACGTTCCAGACCGCCACGCGGCGGTATGTTCCTCGCACGATCTTCCCGCACTGTTTCAACACACGTTCGTAAACGCTTTCGCGAACGATGCTGCGGCAATGCCTCCGGTGCTTGTTTCCGAAGATGGTCCCACACTATTCGCCAATGACGGCACCCTTTCGGGTAGCGCCCTGGCGCGGCTGCGCCGCGATGCGCGGGCGTCGTGCGCCATGGCGCTGCGTGTGCTGCATGCGCGTTGGGACGAGCAGGTGCTGAGCGCCGACGTGCGCGACAATGCGGGCGTTGCGGCCGTACGCAACGTGCGCATGGCCAAAGTGGAATTGCGCTTGCTGCTCGCAATGATTGACCTGCGCAATGCTTCCGTTCGCACGGTGGATACGCTGCGGCTCACACGCTCGGCCGAAACACACTCCACGGATGGAGCACCGGCGGCGATCGACACCGTTGCGCTGCTGCGTGGAATGGCCGATTCCTTTGCGCAGGATATGCTCATGCACATGCGGCCGCGCGGGGATCAGGAAGTGGTGACCTTTCTTGCGGACGATACGCGGCCCGAAATCGAACGCAGCATTGCGCTGGCCATGGAAGGGAAGTGGCAGGATGCCATCGCCGTGCTCGCACCTGTAGCAGAACAGGCGGGAAATACCGAGAATGCGGATGTGCTGTGGTTCGATCTCGCGCTGCTGCAACAATACGCGGGTGATTACCGCGCGGCGCTGACATCGCTGAAACGCGCGCAAGGAATTCGCGACAGCGGCCGTTACCGCGCCGCTATTGAACGCCTGCATGCAGCCGAACGCGAAGCGCTCGAACGCACGCGGCAAGGCCTGCGCTGAGCATTCCAAAGCGGCCCTTGGTTGAAACTCCCCTCCCAATACGCTAACTTTCCTCCACTATCTCCACATCGCCGTTCGGATCGCGCTCGCATGCGACCGAAAGGCCGTATCCCGACGCAGTGACAAGGTTTTAGCACATGAATGGTTTTCAGCGGCTCGCTCCCGTAGGCATCGGACATTACCCCGAATCGACACCGAGGGCATCACATGGTGTGATGTTCGCCCTGTTTCTCTTCGTGCTTGTTCTGCAGGCCTATCCCGCCCGCGCACAGGTCCGCCTCTGGGACAGCACCGGGGTAGCGGTGTGTACCGCCTCCGGCTGGCAACGCGCCGTACGCATGGTGAGCGATGGAAACGATGGCGCGATTATCGTGTGGGAGGATTTGCGCAGCGGCTCGAACGCGGCGATTTACGCCGCACGCATTCGTCCCGACGCAGCGCTGCCCTGGGCGATGGATGGCGTGGAGGTGGCCGCGGCCGCCCCCGCGCAGAAGCTCGCAAGCGTTGTTGCCGATGGGGCGGGAGGCGCCGTTATTGCGTGGTGGAATGATGCTGCTGGACACAGCGATGTCTACGCGCAGCGCATCGATGGCAACGGTACGCGGCTCTGGTCGGCAGCGGGTGTGCGTGTGTGCGGCGCCTCGGGCAATCAGCAATGGGCCGAAATCGTTGCCGACGGCAATGGTGGCGTTATCATCGCCTGGCATGATCGTCGTGGATCCGACAACGATGTGTACGCGCAACGCCTCGATGCTCTGGGCGCAGCGCAATGGGGTGCGGATGGTCTGGCGGTGAGTACAGCGACGGGCGATCAATCCTACCCGCAACTCGCGGTGGATCGGCAGGGCGGAGCGTTCATTGTATGGATGGACAGGCGTGTGGAGGACGACATTTACATGCAGCGTGTGCGTGGCGACGGCACACTGGCGTGGTCGGAAGATCGCGTGGTTTGCGCGGAGGCGAACCGGCAGGTTGCGCCGAAAATCCTGCCCTTCGGCGATGAAAAGGTTGTCGTGTTCTGGCAGGACTACCGCCTCGGCGTTTCCACCTCGGCTCTGTATTTGCAAATATTCTCGCTCGACGGCGAGCGAACCTATGTGGAGGATTATCAGGTTACCGAGTCCGATAAATCACAGAGCGGCATGTTCCTCACACCCGATGGACGCAATGGCGCGCTGGCCGTGTGGTCGGATTTCAGGAAAAGCGCCACCAACGGCGATATTTACATGCGCCGCATCAATGCCGATGGAACGGTGATAGGCGATTTCGGCAACGCGCTCTCCGACGCCACCGATACGCAGGAACGTCCGCAGATGATCGATGATGGCTACGGCGGTGGTTTCGCGGTGTGGCAGGATCGCCGGAACGGCTTCGACTACGACATTTACATGAACCGCGTCTCATCGCAGGGTGTGACCAATTACACCGAGTGGAATCGCCACAGTGGTGTGCTGCTGCACAAACACGACAACAATCAGCTCTCTCCGCAGGTGGTCGCATCCGAGCGTGGCACGGCCATTGTGGCTTGGTACGACGGTCGCATACTCGACGGTCAAGCGGATATCTACGCGCAGCGCGTGGAATGGGCGCCGAATCTGCTCCGTCCCGACTCGCTGAATTTCCCGGCAATCAAAGTGGGCACCACCGTTACCGACACCATCGTCATCGCCAACAACGGGGCGCGTCCGCTGGTGATCAGCAATATCCGCCGCGCCAGTGATCCGGGAACGACGCAACCGGGGGATTT
>JAMIQH010000009.1:0-8519 GCA_035914695.1 Bacteroidota bacterium
GATTCACCAATGAATCGTCCGGCCAGATGACGGATATGTCGGGGCGGCCGTACTGTATGGCCACGCGTCCGAAACGGCTCCGGACTACCGGAAAGACGATCTCATCGCAACCATCGTGGTTCAAATCCAGAAACACCGGCCCCTGAGATCCTAAAGAATTAAACCAATGTGCGGATCGATCCAGGTAGAGGATGGTCCCGGGGGTTTCGCGAAATGGACCACCCAAATACAGAAACCATCCGGCATTCCGGCCGCCAAGGCTGTCCTCCCACACGAATTGCAACAGGATATCCGTCGCCCGGTCGCCGTTGACGTCGCCGTAAGCATGGGCCACGCTGCATTCGGTCTTCTTCGCGTACGAAGGCGGGTCCAGATACAGGTCGGGGGCGTGGCGGAAGGGATACGGACCCACGAAGAGACCGTAACTGAACATGCCCCCGGAATTCTCCGTCGTCTTCACCAGCAAATCGTTGTGACCGTCGCCGTTGAAATCCACGATGCTCACGCCATCGGGACGATCATTCGTTGCACCCCACAGAGATGTAGCTCCCGCAGCGGTATCGCCCTGCAGGAAGAGGTCGGGTTCGGCCTCGTAATACCGTGGCGCACCCTTGTTCAGGAACACGCGCACTCCTCCAGGGTGAGGAGCTTTGCTTGGGTTGAGTGCCGTCACGATATCCATGCGCCCATCGCCGTTCACATCGCCGGCGCGGAGAGCGCTTCTTCCCCCCCGCAGGCCCAGGATCGGTTGCTGCGCAAGTGTGTCGGCGCCGAGCCATACGAAGGTGCTGTCCGAGTACGTGCTGACGGCGAAATCATCGTAACCGTCGCCGTTGATATCCCCCAACGCCGCGAAACGCCTACCGAGCGAGCGGTGATCGCGGGGACGCACGGCTGCGATCATCCGGATCTCGTTGGACAACACCTCTGTCACCTTCCCGGTCACACCCCCGCTGCCTGGAACCGGCTGAGCGGGCAACAATCCGGGGTGAACGGAATAAACAACCAGCAACAGCAAGAGCAGGGTGCCGCTATTCACCCGGCGACGTGTCAACCTCACCCGGGTAATGCAGCCTGAAGTCACCACACGACGTGGTGCTCTTTGATAGTTCAGATCGGCTCCGTTCATGGGAATGCCCTCCGGTTATTACGATACAAAGCTGAAGCTATTTCACCTGGCCTTCCGAGCGCAAGGTAATCGGATCGTTGTCAGCGTGCAAGGATCATTTTTCCGGTTCTGATCCGCGAGCCCATTTCGACACGGTAGTAATATATTCCTTGTGCCCAGGAATATGTGGGAATATCGATACTCTGCATGCCACCTTGTCGCACCACGTGTTGACCATCATACACCACACGTCCCAACGCGTCGTGGACTACAAGTTTGAGCGTGCCTTCACTCGGTGCGGTAAAGATGAACGTGGTCAAGTTGTTGAACGGATTCGGGAAATTCCGCAGGACATCAAAATCGGTTGGCAACTCCTGAAGGAAGTGCGCATTCGACGCTTTTGGAGTGGAGGCGCCGGACGCCCGGAGATTGGAGTACAAATACGGGAAATACTCGATGAAGTGACGGTAGGTGGAATCGCACCAGAGTAACGCTCGCATGGAATCCAACACGGCTGGTGTTTTGTCAAAGCCGTAGTCCGCGTCCATGGCGTAGATTTCGGCACGGTAGCGCAGCGCCTGGAGACGCAATGAAGGGCGTGTTGCGAATGAGAACGCGTCGAGAACCCGAAGCGCGCTTTTGAAGTCGCGCTCACGTTTGAGCAGACCGACCAGGGACACCTTACTTTCCAGATCGCTCCGATTGTCCAGACTTGCGGTGATATGTTGCAGTAGTTCGCGGGTGACGACGGGTCCGCAGAAGGTCAGTGCGTTGAGTTCATGAAGCGGGGCATTGGCCAAGGCACCTGTGGACACAAGTTGCGCCACCCTCGATCTCGCCGCCGTCGTATCGCGATTGGCCAGAAGCGCAAGGATTTCGGCGGCATGATGTGTGCCCGGAGGAGACTGTGTTGCGGATTTGTGAAGAGCGGATTTCGAATAACTCCCACCGCTCCCACCTGCGAATGGGACAGGATTTGGAGGAGACAGAGGTAAAAGTGTTGAAACTCGGCCAGCGACTTTATAGTCTGGAACACCAGGGCAGTCACCAGCTCCCGAGACCCAGAAATTTTCATCAGCGAGGATATATGACGATGAATCTGTCCGCATATGTAGGGCGTAGGGGAGGCATCTGGATAATCCGATGCTGAACATATTCTCGCTTCCGCCAGTAACCCAATTGGGGCTTATCCAAACTGCCCATCCGAGCATAATGACAGAGCCCTCTTCGGCTGTAGTGGTATAATTCTCCGTTACAATTTTATTGCGCCCGGCATTAGGTAAACTCGTCAGATAGGCGTATCCGCGCGCCCATATCCCTCTACTCCCGGAATTGAGGATTCTGACATGTTTCATCGTCACTGCCCCGCCCGTGCTTTGAATGACGTAATTATTGATCGGCATGTAATCGATGGAATCGGCCATGAGAGTGGAGGTGCCGTCCACGTTCATCAGATGTTCGTCATGATATGTTGACGTGGTAAAGTTGGAGGAAAATTCGCCCGAGCAATTCAGGATGTTCGGATCGCACTGGTACATCTCGCACCCCTCGTCCATTGTCGCCTTCGAGAACGGACCGATTCTTACACCGCCACTTCGGATATACGTCCCATGAAGGAACGCTTGCCCGAAGGACAGGTCATTCCTTCCTCGTGTGATGACTCCGAGCCAGGTCTCGGAGCAGGGTTCCAATCTGGTGCCGAGAGCAGTTTCGAATATGCCTTCCGAAATAATCCCCGCATGTTCACCGAAGTATAGTTGCTGCGATGCCTCCGTGTGCAACTCCGCATCTTTCCAGATGTAGATGTTTGAGCCGATGCAGCTCTCGAAAGTGCTTGTGTATCCTTCCATCTTTTCAAGCTTCAGCAATGTGGCTTCGCCCGCCGCGAGGTACAGACTCAATCCGAGATTGTCGAATGCGGTGTCGGTGGAGATCGTTGGCTTGACAATGTGAATTTCGCCATTACGAAGATCCGTCACCTTCCACTGTGTCATATAGCCTTCAGGCGCGAGCTGAATTCTCACGTTCCTATGCCCGAATTTGTGTGCATTGACATTGACAACGAAGACGTATGGGTGATTTCCGTTATCGCGAAAATCAGCCGTTTCTATCAACGTGCGATCTCGACAGTCGATGGTATCCCCTCGCCACGTATGAACCGTGGTAACAAAGTCTGATTGCCCTTGCTCTCCTACCTCCATTCTCGGGTAGTTGTACCAGGACCTGCTTTTCTTCCAGGTCAGGGTACGCATCAAGTCCCCCATTGGCTGCAAAAATGTAGCGATAAGGTTACGCGTCGAATCCCACTTGTTCTCCCCGTGCATATCCAACGTCCGTGGGAAATTATAGGATTGAATGAATCCTACAGAACCGAACGGTTGAGGGTGCTGCCCACTCGAATCCTGCGTATACAACAACCAGTTTCTCGGAAAAAGACCTATTTCACCAAATGATGGGTTCGCCGTCCATGGATTAGTACCGTGCGTGTTGTACTGATAGAACATCAGTCCATGCGCCCCATGTTCGAGAGCGATATTGCACAGCAGCCGGAGTTCCGCCGCGTTGGGTTCTCTCAAGGTATCCGAATCCCACCCGGAGATAAAATTGCTGGTGTGGTTCTGGATGAACGGTATCCATGGCGTACTCACATCATAGTCCTGCCTTGTTCGGGCGTAACGGCGATAGTACATAATGTTCTTCCACAATCTCCGACGGCAACGGTCATTTCCGTTAATGATATCGCCCGCGAGCGTGTATTCGTTGTATTCGTTCTCCGACACATCCTGGTTCCATCGTGGGTACTCCCTGTCGTACACATACGCGTAGTATCCCGACGCGATGTTTTTGTGAAACTCCGCGAGTCCATGGAGATCGTACGTGCTGATTTCCGCGCCCTTCGCGGAGTACCCCATGCATTGTGAACTCCCGTCCGAGGCGTCCGTTGCGTTGCGCATCAATCTGGAGAGATACTTTGTCGAGCGCCAGTAACCCGCGTACGGATCCTGCTCCGGCATGGTCAGAAGCGCGACATGTTCCAGTCTCGACCCGTCCACATCGCGCGTCATGAGATCTATCGACTTCCTGATTCTCAGTGGATGGTCGAGGTTGACGTACGCGGTGGGCAGATCCTGTCGATTACCGAACAGGTTGTACGCGTGCGCGGTGGACAGGCAAACCGCGTCGATGTAGAATTGATGCGTGGTCAGCGCCATCACTCGAATATCGAACTCCCCAAGCAAATTATGCTCCGTGAGATCAGCGTACGCCAGACGGGTTGTCATGGTGGACGACAGCGTGGTCCACCGCGCGCCGAGTTGTGTAACCGGCTCCAAGGTGACGACCTCCTCGGTTCCTCCAGCGTACTCGCTGAGATTCAGCCCGACATGACCGAGATGCAATTCGAACGGCCCCGACCGGAGTTGCCCCTGCTCGTAGAAATCGCTTCCGAGGATGGGAAATTCCACAAACGTCGTACTGTGATCGGGATCGCCGATATCGGCGACGAATGCTCCCTCGACACGAATCCGCAGCACCTCGGTCGCGTTGTTCTGGGGGAGGTTCCAGAGCAAGGGATCGGCGCTCAGGATCACGGACACGTGGTACATGCCGGAGGCGTTGTTTATCGCATTGTTGAGTATTCTGGAATCAAAGGCCGACAATTCCCGCTTTCGCTGGAACTCGAGACCGGAGAACTCGCATACACCCTTCACGAGGACGCAGTTGTTCGTTTGCGAATTATCCTCGATGGTTTTGGAAAGCTCTAGTTCAGCGATCGGATAGTCATCGAACGATGGGAAACGTTTGTTTTCGTAATCATCGGGATCGTTCCCGGACCTCGTTCCGAAATCATAGACCGACTCCGGATGAAACATCAATCGATCAAGTTTCCCGAAGTCATCGAGGCGCCAGGAGAAGAGGCAGAGATCCATTGCCGGCGCATCCCCAGCGATCATGCTCCGATTAATATTACGTACCACCTGGCGATCCTCGTCCGGCGACGCGGTGATGCTGTCGATATCATCGACGTGGATGGCGACAAGGTTCAAGCCGAGTTCCCGCGCCCGCTCCAGGTGATACTGTGATAGATGGTGAGGAGTCAAACCAGTCAATGTTCTCTGCACATAGTTGGTATCTCGGTACGGGGTATAATATTGCACTTCCCCGGGATTAGGGCACCAAGGTTCGGACTGATCGCCGCCGACCCAGAATGCGCCGATATAAAAGCGCGATGGGAATTGGGCGCACGCGAGCGTAGGAAGGACACATAGAAACAATGCGATATTCAGGATCGACTTCATAACTCCTCCGATCACACTATTTTGTATATCAGGACGACAATATTATTCTCTTCCCCATACATAAAGAATCCATTTCATCTTCATATATGGCTGCGACGATGTGCGATTCGTATCCGATCTACCAACACGCACGAACAGGCGATACTATGGATTACCCTTGGCTACTCGAGAGACAGCACGTCGTGAGCACGCAAATGTCAGGACTCATGCGAACGAACGGCGCACCCTTTGCCTTCAATGGCGATAACGACCTCATTATCCGTTGGAAACACACGCCAAGATAATCGGTGCGCAATCGAAAGTCAATAGCCTGATCAAGTTTATTTTGTCCTTTGTTAATTTTTGTCTTTTATACGTATGGCTTCCTTTTACCTGGCGTGCACAGGATCTCATCGACAACATTGTGTCGTATCTGATCGTTGCGCATAGTGTCTCCATGGGTGCCGGGACATCGGGCAGGCCTGAAGCTGCCGTGTTCGGTGCTCCGCAATTCTCCCCTGATAATGCCGGGATAAAAAAAAGGACGCGGGTTGTGCCGCGTCCTTGTTCCATTCGTCTGAAAAAAAATCAGGGATCGATCCAATCCGCCACGAACACGTTCGTATCGCCTTCCTTGCGATTATTGCGATTGGAGCAAAACACCAACTTCTTTCCATCGGCGGTGAACATCGGGAAACCATCGAAGCCCGCGAAATTCGTCACGCGCTGCAAGTCGCTGCCGTCCACATTGATGATGTAGAGATCGAAGTTGCGCGGATCGGCGGCGTCCATGTTCGAGCTGAAAATGATGCGCTTGCCGTCGGGGTGCATGTACGGCGCGAAATTGGCCTTGCCGTTGTTCGTGATCTGCCGCTTGTTCTTGCCGTCGGCGTCCATCACGAAAATTTCCATCGCACCGGGACGCACCAGATGCTCGTTCACCAACTCGTCGTACGCGGCGAGTTCCTCCTTGCTCGACGGTCTGCTCGCGCGAAACACGATGCGCTCGCCGTCGGGCGAGAAAAACGCACCCCCGTCGTAACCCTTGGTGAATGTCAGACGGCGCACATTGCTGCCATCGATGTTCATCGTGTACAGCTCCGGATCGCCGTCGCGCGTGGAAGTGAAGACGATCTTGTCGCCCTTGGGAGACACCGTCGCCTCCGCGTCGTAGCCGGGTGAGGCGCTGAGCAACGTCAGCTCGCTGCCGTCCTTGCGGATGCTGTAAATGTCGAATTCCGGATAGAGCTTCCACACATAGCCCTTGCTGCGATCGGGCGAGGGCAGGCAACCGGGGTCGTGCGCTTCGGTGCTGCTGAAGATCAGATGCTCGCCATCCGGCAGCCAGTACGAGCAGGTGGTGCGACCCTTGCCCGAACTGAGCATGCGCTGCTCCTTACCATCGATGGTCATGGTGAAAATCTGATCGCATTCCATATCGTCGCGTTTCGTCTGGAATGTGAGCATCGCTTCGTCGAAGGAAAGGTAGGCCTCGGCATTTTCTCCGTCGAAAGTCAACTGCCGGAGATTGGCGATGTATTGTTCGCCCTCGTACACGCGGGCGACGCCGCTGTCGGCCGCCGCCGTGCTCTCGTTTTTCTGTCCGGACGGACGTGTGCATGCGGAAAGCGAAAGAATGGCGACAAGCATAGCGAAAAGGAATCCATGCCTCATGGGGTTTCGTCCTCTATGTGAAGGAAAAAAAATCAGGATTGCGCTGTGGCCCTGCACGTCAACACCGGGCAGGAGGCGGTACGCACGATGCGTTGCGTGATCGATCCGATGAAAATGTGTTCCAGCCCCGTGCGGGCGTTGGTGGCGATCACAATGAGATCCGCAGCGATTTCGTTGGAATACTCGAGAATGCTCTCCGCCGTGTCTCCCTTGCGCGCGACGGTGACGATGGGCACATCGGCGCCGAGGCCGTCGAGCAAGGCGTCGAAGCGTTCGTGAATTTCCTTGAGCATGATGCGCTCCACCGCCTCGGGTGTGAGATCCAGCGTGCGCACAGAGAGAATGCTGAACGCATCCTGATACACGTGCAGCACGTGCAGCGTGGAGTGCATACGCCGCGCCACGTTCAAGGCGGTGCGCAGCGCGAGCTGCGAGGCGTCGGAGAAATCCACGGGAACGACGATGGTGCCTATCGTTTCAAGCATGGACGTGTTCTCAGAGAGTTGCCTGGCGTGATTTATAGACGTGGTAGAGGATGGAGCGGATGGATTCCGAGGTGGAATCCGGGCACTTCACGACCTTGCTGTGTTTGAGCAGACAGAGCTTGGTGGCGAGGTGCAGTTGATACTCGCCCAGCAATTCGGGACGCTCATGCACCACGTGCTGCAGAAAATTGACTTGCTCCTCGGTCAATCCCGCGGCATCCTTGTCCGCAAGCGCACTGATATACTCGTGCAGCTCGGCGTCGGTCATGGATCGAAATTGGCTTGTATTCATGATCTCCGTGTGGTCATGCTTGGTGAAACTGAATCGATGCGCGGGCCGGTGTTATAACGCCTCTGCGTCGTCTAAATCGGAAATCGACGTCTTTTTTCTTGAACGGTCGCGATCCTCGTAACCGCGGTCCATCGCATAGTCCAGCAGTTTGGCTCGAAGCATTTTCCTGCCGCGATGGAGGCGCGAACGCACTGTGCCGATGGGACATTCGACGAAATCCGCGATCTCTTCGTAGGTAAAGCCCTCGATATCGCAGAGAATGACCACAGTGCGGAATTCCTCGGGAAGCGATTCGAGAGCACTCGACACATCGTCGTCGAGAATGTTCGAGAAAATCTTCTGTTCGAGGTCGTTCGGATCGGTGGATTCCGCGCGAATCGAATGGTAAAACTCCTCCACGTCGTTGTAATCGACTTTGTCCGGCTCTTTCGAACTGCGGCGATACATGTTGATGAAGGAATTCTTCATGATCCGAAACAGCCAGGCCTTGCAGTTCGTTCCTTGCTCGAACTTGTCGAAAAAGCGGTAGGCCTTCAGATAGGTTTCCTGCAGCAGGTCGTCGGCTTCATCGGCGTCGGTGGTCAAGCGCAAAGCGAAGTTGTACAGCGCGTCCATGTGTGGCAGCGCCTCGCGCTCGAAGTCCAGGTGGCGCTTTTTCAGCGATTCGGGAGTCTCGATGGGCA
>JAMIQH010000010.1:0-3448 GCA_035914695.1 Bacteroidota bacterium
CACCGTGCATCGCTATGAGGAGACATGGAAGCGTTTCGATCCATTCAACGCCGTGCCCGTGAGCGATTTTCTAACCGCTGCCGAAATCCGTTCCCTGCAACTTTATCATGGCGACGATACGCCGATGGCGAAAGCCGACAGTCTCTCGCTCGCCGACGCCGAGCAGCGTCTGGAGCAGTGGCGGCAACGGAACATGGTCGAGTATCTCCTTCAGGTGGTGGATAGCGGTGCCCGGCGACTTGCCGATACATCGGCGCTGGATTTCGCCGCTCTTCGCGCCCAGGGGGATTCGCTGGCTGAAGACATTGATGAACTGGACAACGATGCCGATCCCGGCAAACCCGAGACCCTGCCGGGTTTGCTCGCCTCACCCGAGCTGCGGCGGGCTCTGGCGGCCAATCCCGAGGGCTTCAGAGACTTTCTCGACAAAAAGCAGATCTACGAGACCTTGTTGTACTACAGTTACGCGGTGCGCCTGCGCATGCCCGGCATGCTGCAACAGACCAATGCCCGCGAGTTGCGCGCGGGACGCTGCGAGTGGAAGGATTTCATCGGCCCAGTCCTGATCACGGATATCACTCTCACCGCCGAATCACGCAGCGTGAATTGGACCTTCATCATCGCCGCGACGCTGCTGCTCCTGCTGCTGCTTGCTCTCTCCCTCTGGCGCTTCCTCCGCCGCTGAGCAGCCCGAGGCGTGCGCAGGCTGCCTGCGCTTCGCCTCCGAGCCCGAACGTAGTCAGTGCGGCTTGCAAGGATGGTCGCGCGGGCTCGGAGACGAAGCGTCATGCACGTTCCAAACCGGCGTAAGCGCTGGTGGACCGACTCAGGTCTGGGACTCGCCGTGGCGCGGTGACGAAACTTATCAGAATTTTTTTTCCTTTATGATTTTTCTCTTGTTTTCCTCCCGCGGGCGTCGTATCATACCTCCCGCACCCGCCACATCATCGTCACTACGCGCGTCCTTCGCCGGGCAGCGCGCGTAGGCCTGTTTCCAGGAGGAGATATGAAATCATGCTTCACCATAGCCCTGCTGTTGCTGTGCCTTGCCGGACAGCGCGCGCAGGGAACAATCCACACCATTGTTGATGCCGGCTTCACCTTCAGTCCGGCGGCGCTCACCATCGCCGTGGGCGATACGGTGAATTTTACCATCGGCGGCGCACATAATGTCGTCGAAGTGTCGTTCGCAACATGGAACGCGAACGGCAACACCTCGAATGGCGGCTTCCAACTCCCCTTCGGCGGTGGCCAGCTCATTTTTCCCAATGCGGGTACGTACTACTACGTATGCAGTCCTCACGCCGGCATGGGGATGAAGGGGCAAATCAGTGTGGTGAGTTTCGCCGTGACCACCGGCAGCATCGCGCCGACCTCGTTCTGCGGCGGCTCCGCGGTGCAGGTGCCGTTCACCGTGTCCGGTACCTTCAACGGCAGCAATGTGTTCACCGCGCAACTCTCCGACGCGTTCGGATCTTTCTCCGCCCCGGTACAGATCGGTACGCTGGCCGCCACGGGTTCGGGAACAATCAATGCCACCATTCCCGCGGGAACACCCGTAGGCAGCGGATACCGCATCCGCGTCATGGCATCCAGTCCGGCGGTTACCGGAAGCAACAACGGCACGAATCTCTCCGTGCTCGGCGCTCCGGCGGCCAACATCACCGCCGCGGGACCCACGAGTTTTTGCCAGGGAGGGAGCGTGATGCTCGACGCCAATACCGGTCCGGGGCTGACCCACACCTGGTTCCTCAATGGATCGCAGATCAACGGCGCCACGTCGGCATCCTACCAGGCCACACAGGCGGGGTTGTACACCGTCACCGTGTCCAATGGCGCGTGCTCCACCACATCCACTGCCGAACGCGTGGTGGTGTACACGAATGATCCAACGCGATTGACCTGGACGGGTGCGATCGATGGCGGGTGGAGTACGGTGGGGAACTGGGACAATCCCTGTGCCGTGCCGGGACCCGGCGACACAGTGGTGATTTCCGGAACCATGACGCCACCCACGAGCACGGCGTCGATCACCCTGTCGCGGTTGTTGCTCAGCAATCCCCACGGCTTGACACTGAGCAGCGATCTCGTCATCACGGGCGAACTCACGCTCAACGGCGCCATGCTTACGCTCGGCGCGGCGCAACTCACCATCGCGCAGAGCGGTAGTATCAGTGGTGCGGGAGCGTCGAGCTTCATCGTGACCAATGGCAGCGGCAGTTTGCGCCAGCAGGGCATCGGAAGCGGCGGCCGCGGCGGCACGGTGCTGTTCCCCGTCGGCAGCGCGCCGGGCAGTTACACGCCCGTGTTGCTCGCAAACATCGGCACCGCGGATGAATTTCGCGTCTCCGTGCGCGATGGCGTGCAGACCGGAGGAACGGGCGGCGGCGCTATCACGGACAACGTGGTCCTGAAAACCTGGACCATCGACGAAGCCCAGGCCGGGGGTTCGCTCGCCACCATCACCTTGCAGTGGACGGCGGCCGACGAGGGATCCGGCTTCGACCGCACGCAATGCTACATCGCGCGACACGATGGTGCCGCCTGGACGCCGCAACAGTCGTTGGCGGCCGCCAGCGCTTCTCCTCACCAACGCACGGTGAGCGGGATTGGCACGTTCTCGCCATTCGCCGTGGGCGACGGCGCCTCGCCTCTGCCGGTGACGCTGCGGTTGTTCGAGGCCACCGAGCAGCACGGTATCGTGCTGTTGCGTTGGGAAAGCACGGAGGAATACAACAACGCCGGCTTTTTCGTGCAGCGCAGCCGCACGGGCAAGGAACAATGGAGCGATGCGCATTTCGTGCCGGCTGCCGGCGGCAATGCCGGAGCGCGCTACGAGCAACGCGACACACCGCCCACCAGGGGACGCTGGCTGTACCGTTTGCGGCAGGTGGACATCGATGGCACGGAGCATTTTTCGTCCAGCGTCGCCGTCGATGTGGCTCTCTCCGCGAATGCGGCGATGATTCACTCCTTGTACCCCAATCCACTGCTTTCGTCGTCCATGACGGAGTTGCGGGTGGAATTCGGCGGCGAAACGAATGATCTCGCGCTGTTGACACTCGAGAATATTCTCGGACAGGAAGTGGCGCGTTTGCACGATGGCGCTGTTCGCGCGAACGAGCGCATGACAGTGCGCTTTGGCACGGCATCGCTGCAACCCGGCGTGTATCTCCTGCGCCTGCGCGTCGCGGACGAGGTGGCGACACGGCGGCTGGTGCTGTTGCGATAGCCAGGCAGCGCAGTCCAACGTGAAGAGTGAAGCGTAAAGGTCGTTACACTGTCCTTGCCTGAATACGGTTGACATATTTTGTCTCGGTTGTCACCGTGAAAGCCGGAGGACTCCGGAAAATAGGGGTGCGGAGTCCCGCGTCGCAAGTGGGAAACGATTCCCGTAATTCTTCGCATCATCCCGGTCGGGAGGCCGTGGATTGAGAACGATGCGTTC
>JAMIQH010000011.1:0-3479 GCA_035914695.1 Bacteroidota bacterium
GATTGCGGCGTGGTATCCACGCCATCAGCGGCGGCTTTCGCGCGCAGCGCACCGACCGTCAAGTCCGCGCGCTTGTGCTGCGCAAAGGGATCGAAGTTGAAAAATTTCATCGCATTGCGGTGCGTCACCTTCTCGATCTGCTCTTCGGACAGGTGCGTCAACGTTTTCCACAGGTGCTCGGGCGCTTCCGGCCACAGCGTATCGGAGTGCGGATAATCGCATTCGTAGGCGACGAGATCCTGGTTCATCAGGTCGAGATTCCTCAGCCCGTATGCATCGTCAATGAAACACACCATGAAATGCTTCTTGAAAATGTCGCTGGGCTTCTTGCCCTGGAATCCGGAGTGCGTCCAGGCTTTGTGCCGCGCGTGGCTGAAGTCGGCTCGCTCCATGAAGTAGGGAATCCAGCCGAGGCCGCATTCGGACAGCGCGATCTTCATCGTCGGATAGCGCTCCAACGCGGAAAGATTCAGCCAGTCCGCCGCGCCAATCGCGCTGGACATCGGCATCGTGGTGATCCAGGCTTCGATGGGGGTTTCCATGGAGGCGTGCGGAACCGGGTTGCCGGCACCGATGTGCAGGCACATGGTCATGTCGTGATCGGTGATCGCTTTCCACAGCGGCTCCCAGTACGCGTTGTGCACGCTGGGCAAGCCCTGCGATGTTGGGTTTTCATTGAGCGACACCGCCGTGCAGCCTTTTTTGGCGATGCGGTTGATCTCCTCCACGGTGGCATCCATGTCCCAGGTGGGCAACAGGCCACAGGGAATGAAGCGACCCGGGTAGGCGCCACACCACTCATCGATATGCCAGTCGTTATACGCGCGCATGTGAATCAGTGACAACGACTTGTCGGGGGCCTTGTGGAAGCGGCCACCGTCGAATCCGACGCAAGTGCCAAAATTGAGCGATGCGGCTACTCCGTTGGCATTCATGTCATTGATGCGCTCGTGCACGTCGTATACGCCTTTGCGCATCTGCTCCAGCGAGGTCGGTTCCATGCCGTATTCTTCCAGCGGACGACCTACGACCGCGTTGAGCCCAACCGACGGCATGAACATGCCCTGGTAGGACCAGTAGGCTTTGCCTTTCTCGTCCGTGCAGAATTTCGGCGCTGTCGCCAGGTCCTTCGCCGACAGATGCTTGTCAAACATATCCGGCGGTTCGGTGATGTGGTCATCCACGCTGATAAGCACCATGTCGTTCATACTCATGCTCTTGTTCATGCTCTTGCTCATAGCCGTACACTCCTCTTCAATGTTGTCTGCGACTTCACACGGTTTCCTGATGGGAGTCCAACGGCTGCGCCGTGCCGTCGCTGAAATCCCGTGTCTTCCCGACTCGTTTGGCCACCACCGCCCGTTCCGGCTGGAACGTGTAACATGTCGGCGGCATGCGGCTGGCATCCGATTGCTGTTCCATTGGAATGATGCGCCCGTGCGCGATAAGGCTCACCCACTGCAATATGCGGGCAGCTTCCTGCCGCGTGGGTTCAAGCGCATCTATCCAGGCTCGCAGGTCATGCAACTTTTTTCCCGCGGGCCCGGCGGGCGCAACTATCCTGTAATCCCGGTCATACCATTCCAGCACACATTCGTCATTCCGCCAGATCCGCGCGTGGCGCCTTCCATCGACTGGATCGGACACATACGCGTCATAAACCAGTACCGCGCGGTTCATTGCATGCGCCGCGCCCAACAACGCAAGATCGTACAGGTGTGTGCAATTACTGGCTTTCTCACGCCGCGTGGAAAAAGCCACCAGTTTCATTCCGGTAAAGGTCTGTTCACACTTGTCGACAGCACCCGGGCAGGTTGTCCACGGCGCGCGCAACAACTGTGCTTTCACCGCATGTGCGGTGCTGCCATCGTGCTTAATCGTCACACGCATGTGGTGGTAATCGTCTTCCACCTCGCTGCACACACTGCCTGGCGTCGGCGTAATCCTGATTCGCCGCCTGAAGCCGGGAGCCTGTTGCGCAGCATGCATGCGCAATACCTCAGTCACGCGCCAACAGCAGCGCAGTGGCCAGCGGGCCGCCGCCGGACGTGCTCACCGCGACACGCGGGTCGCCGGCGATCTGCCGCGCACCACCCTTGCCGCGCAATTGCACCACCGCTTCATGGGCGAAGCCAAAGCCGTGCAGGCGACCTGCGCCAAGCTGTCCGCCAAACGTGTTGAGCGGTAGCTCGCCGTCGAGCGCAATGCGTTGCCCGCCCTCTATAAAACGTCCGCCCTCGCCCAGCGCGCAAAATCCCAGCGCTTCCAGCCAGGTAATCACCTGGAAGCTGAAGCCGTCGTACAACTGCACGGTATCCACGTCGGACGGTGTGTAATCGGTGTGTTTCCACAGGTCGGCGCCCGTCGGATAACAGGCCATCCACTCGGCCTGGTCCCAACTGTGCCGCTCCACGCTACCGGCCATCGATGCGATACGAATGGGCGTGCACGAGACTTCATCCACCGCGTCGCCCGCCGATACGATCAGCACTGTGGAGGCATCTGTGTAACGGTCGCAGTCGTACAGGCACAGCGGCGTGGAAATCATGCGCGCGGACATGTATTCATCCAGCGTCAGCGGTTCGCGCACCAGCGCACGCGGATTGAGCATGGCATTGGCGCGATCGGTCAACGCTACCTGCGCTAATTGCTCGCGCGTCAGCCCGTACTTCTTCACATGGCGCATCGCGTACTGGGCAGTCCAGCAGGCGGCGGACAAGGCGTTAAACGGCGCCGTCCACTGCGAGAATCCATCCACGCGATCACGGCGCTGCATCGGATACTCGTCGGGGCGGGCCAGCGCGGCCGCCTCGTACACAGTGCGATAGCAGATTACATGGCGCGCCTGGCCGCAGCGTACCGCCATCGCCGCAGCAACCACCGCGCCCAATTGCGAGGTGATTTCCGCGCCGCCGGCGTACCAGGTGGCCCGAATGCCGAGCGCGTCGATCAATTCATCGGCCCCGACGGGTGAGAAACCCAGCAGCGCCGGGGAGCGACCGGGATACGTCGAGACACCATCGATCTGTGCAATCGACAAGCCCGCCTCGTCCAGCGCCTCGCGCACGGCGTCCACGGTCAGCAGCAGCGGGTGGCGCGTGAGCCGCATCCCGACCTCGGACTGGCCAACACCTGTGATATAGGCGTCGCTGCGGCGGCTCATATACGGTTCATATCAGGCAATCTTTTCAAACAGCGGCAGGTACACGTCGTCCTGCTGCTCGAATGTCACGCGCACGCGATCGCCTATATCCACAGCGTCCACGGCGCAACCCACAATATTGGTGGTGAGAATCACGCCCGGTGCGCCGTCGATGGCCACCCGCGCGATCACGAAAGGCACTTCCATTGCCGGATGCCATTTCTGGTAATTGACGGTGAAGGTATCGATCACCCCGGTGCCCGCTACGGCCTCGGGCACAACGTTTTCGGACAGGCAGTAGCGACACACCGGGCGCGGCGGATGGATAAAACGCGTG
>JAMIQH010000012.1:0-3095 GCA_035914695.1 Bacteroidota bacterium
AGGGGTCGGCCCGCAAAAGTCGTGCGAAGTGGATGGCACGTCTTGCGAACGTGTATCCTTGCGCCTTTGCGTTGTGCGTTGGGCGTGGATAATATCGCTTGACAATATTATCGCAAAGCGGTATTATGATCGGTGATTAAAAGTTTCGCAGATACGGAAACCGAGAAAATTCACCGAGGCGAGATGTCTCGAAAGCTGCCGTCGGAAATACAAAAGACGGCGCGACGCAAACTCGTCTACCTGGACGAGGCGGATACATTACAGGATCTGCTCGCGCCGCCCGGCAATAGGCTGGAAACACTCAGAGCCGAACGAGCCGGACAACACAGTATTCGAATCAACGACCAGTGGCGCATTTGCTTCCGATGGAAACAACCCCATGCCTACGAAGTGGAAATCACCGACTATCACTGAAACGCCATGAAGAAACTCCCTCCCGTTCATCCCGGTGAAGTTCTCCTTGAGGATTTCATGAAGCCCTTGGGTCTCAGTCAGTATCGTGTGGCCATGGATATCGGCGTTCCGCCTCTGCGCATCAATCAGATCGTTCATGGCAAGCGCGCGATTACCGCCGATACCGCCTTGCGTCTCGCGCGCTACTTCGGCACCACTCCCGGTATCTGGCTACGTCTGCAGATCCGCTACGATCTCGAGCTGGCCCAGAATAAACTTGGCGATCGCATCGAGCGGGAAGTGCTGCGGAGAGCATAGGCCGTCCGGGATGGAAGCTCATGAAACAGGGGGAAAACCACAGTCTTTCATGTTCCTTCGTCACACGCGGGAGAATGGTCATGGTGCGGTGAATAGGAGTATTCGGATTCGACACAGGTTTAAAACCACGGATTTCACGGATTACACACAGATTATCACAGATTCATCCGCGGTAATCCATCAGATTCGGTGCTTCCGGGAATCCAAGGGTAAAGGACCGATCAGGGTCCAACCTTCAGCGTTCTACCACTTCCCCAGGATTACCTTCGCTTTGCACCCGCAGCAGCATGCCCAGCACTTCGCGGACGGCGCCTTCGCCGCCACGATAGCGGGACACATAATGCGCGGCCATGCGCGCGGAAGGATGCGCGTTGGCTGGCGCGGCGGCGAAGCCCACTTTTTTCAAGACGGGCACATCGAAAATGCCGTCGCCCATGAAGGCGATGTGCTCGTCCTCCAATTCGTAGGTCAGTTTAAAATCGGCGTAGGATTCGCTTTTGTCGTACACACCCTGGTAAATGTCGTGGATGTCCAGCTCGCGCGCGCGCGTCAACACCAGCTCCGATGATCCGCCGGTGATGATGCCGAAGTGAATGCCCAGTTTTTGTGCCGCTCGAATTCCTTCGCTGTCCATCATGGTGAACACTTTGTGCTGCAGACCGTCCTCCGTCAGACGAAGTGCGTTGCTGGTGAGCACGCCATCCACATCGAGCAGGAAGGCGCGAATGCGCTGCAAGCGCTCGGCGAGTTGGGGATTGATGCGCTCGCGTGGGAGTTCAGAGAACATGGTCGTTTCCTTTGCCACCCATGGATACAATCGCCGCGTCGACCGCAATCACCTGACGGAGTACGGCTTCGAGTTGGTCCAACGGCAACTGACTGCCGGCGTCGCTGAGCGCATGCTCGGGGTCCGGATGCGTTTCGAGGAACAATGCGTCGATGCCCACCGCGGCGGCTGCGCGCGCGAGAGGAAGAATGAACTCGCGCCGTCCGCCCGAAGTCCCGCCCCGGCTGGGAATCTGCACGGCATGCGTCGCGTCCATCACCACGGGGTAACCCAGAGCCCGCATCATCACCAGGCCACGCATGTCCACGATCAAGTCGTGGTAACCGAAGCTGCTGCCGCGCTCGCAGAGCAGAATATTGGCGTTGCCGGTGGAAGACACCTTATCCGCCGCATGCCGCATGTCGTCGGGCGCCATGAACTGCCCCTTCTTGATATTCACCGCTTTGCCGCTGCTTCCGGCCGCGAGCAGCAAATCCGTCTGTCGCGAAAGAAACGCCGGTATTTGCAGCACGTCCACTACCGACGCAGCCGCAGTCACATCATCCACCGTATGGACGTCGGTGAGCAGTGGCAGGCCGCTCGCACGTCCCGCCTCTTCGAGCAGGCGCAAGGCCTCATCGCGTCCGAGCCCGGTGAAGGCGTCGATGCTGGTGCGATTCGCTTTTTCGAACGAGGATTTGAACAGGGCGGGCATGCCGAGACGCCGCGAGATTTCGGCGATGCGATCAGCGGTACGCAGCACGAGTTCGCGGCTTTCGATAACGCAGGGTCCGGCGATCAGGCAGAGTGGTGCTCCACCACCGACGGTGATGTCACGGAGGAGAACGCTGCTCATCCCTGCGCGCTCCCTTCAATGCCGGCTTCGAGGCGTGCAGTACGGTCCGCGATTTTCAGACGCTCGACCACCTCTTCGATGTTGCCTTCCATAATGTCGGCCAGATTGTACATGGTGAGTCCGATGCGATGATCGGTGAGGCGGTTCTGGGGGAAATTGTAGGTGCGAATTTTATCCGACCGATCTCCGCTGCCCACCATGGAGCGGCGCGCCGCGGAGATTTCGGCGGTCTGTTCGCGCATTTTCATTTCAAAAAGGCGTGCGCGCAGCACCTTCAAGGCCTTCTGCCGATTCTTGAGCTGTGAGCGCTCGTCCTGACAGGTGACGACAATGCCCGTGGGAATATGCGTCATGCGCACCGCCGTCTCGACCTTGTTCACATTCTGACCGCCTTTGCCGCCGGCACGGTAGATGTCGATTTTCAAATCATTCTCATCCACATCCACTTCCACATCCTCAACCTCGGGCAACACCGCCACGGATGCGGCGCTGGTGTGGACGCGTCCCTGCGCCTCGGTAGCGGGCACGCGCTGCACACGATGCACGCCGCTTTCGAATTTCATCGTGCCGTATACATCGTCGCCAGCCAGCGCGAACGTGATTTCCTTAATGCCGCCAGCGGCAGCTTCGCTCAGCGAAATCACTTCCTGCTTCCAACCCTTGACCTCGGCGTAGCGAGTGTACATGCGGTAGAGGTCGGATGCGAATAGCGCGGCCTCTTCCCCGCCGGTACCGGCGCGGATTTCCACAATCACATCGCGG
>JAMIQH010000013.1:0-18249 GCA_035914695.1 Bacteroidota bacterium
GGCGGCGACGGCAGCAGCAACGCCGTGCTGTCTATCACCATGTCCACCTGCGTGGGATTACTCAACGTGAGCGTGCCATTGGTCTGATCGCCAATCGCGGCGAACCCGAGATCCAGCGGATTGGGCGATGCCACCGGACGCGCGGTGAGCCGCCGTCCCGTCACCACGATATCATGTGTGAACGCACAGGGCGTGACGTCCACCGAAAGTACACCCTCGAAATCACCGTCCACCACGGGCGCCACGCGTACGAGTATCGTATCCGATTGCCCCGGAAGCAGAATGCGCGAGAGCATGCCCGAGAAGGAAAGAGCCGAGCCCAGCGAACTCGCCATCGAATCCGCCACGATGGTGGCGGTGCCGGCATTGGTCAACACCACAGGCAGATACACAGCATCGCTACATTGATACATTTCGCCGGCATACAGCGTGTCGGGATCGATTTCGAGGCGAATGCTATCCTTGTGGCCAGTGAGCGGAATCGCATACTGCGGACTGCCCGGGATATTGGTTTCGAACACCAACTCGGCGGTGAACGACCCGGTGCGCGTGGGGAAGAAGCGCAGCGGAATTGCAAGCGTATCGTCGGGCTGCAATGTCACCGTGGGGGGAATGCCGAAACCATTGCGTACGGAAAAGAGATCCTTGTCCTGACCGTCGATGGTCATTCCAGTGATGTTGACCACCTGATTACCGATGTTGCGCAGCACCACCTCGCGGTCCGACCAGGTATCGGGACATTGCAACACATCGAAGGGCTCCAATTCGTAATCCAGCGACGTGACCGTGGTAATGATAGTCCAGAGACTGTCGCTTTTATCCGCCAGCGGCGGCACGTAGCCCCAGATACGCAATCCGCGATCGGTGCCGCCCGAAAGCACGTATTTGATGCGATGATCCACCACCGCTGCCAACACGTCGTCGCTGTGGCCTTGCAGCGTGTACTTCAGCGTGCCGTCGCGTCCGTCCCAGATGCGCACGGTGTGGTCGCGGGATCCGCTGATCACGCGCACACCGGCATTGGTGAGCTGCACCGAGCGTACGGCGTCGGTGTGGCCGGTGAGCGACATGATCTGCGACCAGGTGATGGTATTCCACAGGCGCACGGTGCGATCATCGGACGCGCTTGCGAGCACCGATCCTTCATGCGAAATATCAATCGCGCGAACCGGTCCGCCATGGCCGGTCAAATTCTGCATACGATTGCCATTGGCGATGTCGAGAATGGCGATGCGATTGCCAGCCGTCGAGGCCACCCAGGCGTTGCGCGGATCGATGGCGATGCCACCGTCGGCGCCGCTGTCGCCACTGTGCCGCCAGCGCTCACCCCAGTTGTTCGTTTGCCAGAGAATCACGGTGGAGGCGTTCGACGCGGCGAGCAGGGATCCGTCGAGGGAGTAGCGGACGCTGTGGACGTCGCCCGAGAGGCCAGTCAGCGTGCGAAGCAGCGCACCGGTCTGCATGTCCCAGATCTTCACCGTGCCGTCGGCGCCGGAGGAGGCGAGCTGATGCATGTCGGGCGAAAACGCCAGATCGGAGGTGCCGCCCGTGTGTCCCGCGAGAATGGTGACGAAGGCGCCGTCTTTCGGGTAAAAGAGCTTGATCTGTCCGTTTTGCAAGGCCAATGCGGTAAGCGTGCCCGAGTGCGCCACGGCGATGGCCGTGATGGTCGCGGGCTGCTGCATGGACCAGCCGGCGTCGAACTGTGTGATACGTTCCTCTTTTGTTGTCACCAATCCGAGGCACGTGGTGCTCGGCGTGTTGGGCACGCGCCAGTTGTAGGCGTAATTGTACACGTTGTCGCTGATCTTCATCCAACTGTCGCCCGCGTCGGTGCTGTAGAGCAATTCCGCCGGCGTGGTGCCGCTGATGCCCGTCCACGTGCTGCGGAACATGCCGCCGGAGAACAGCTTTTCGCCGCCATTGGGCGCGATGAGTTTGAGCGGCGCCGGATCGTACACGCCACCGGTCAGCGTGATGGTTTCCTGGCACGGGGCGTTGGACACAATGACGAGTCGCGCATTGAGGCGATCCGTGGTCACCGGACGGTATTGCACACGGATGCTGCGCGTCTGTCCGGCGGTCAGCGTAAATGGAGGAGCGGTGCCTCCGTAATCGAGAATGCGGAAGCCGGATTCCGGTGAGGTAATACTCTGCACGGTGATCGTGCCATTGCTCGCCGCGATCACGATGTCCTTGTTCAGCGTCTGACCGGCCGGCACTGCGCCGTAGTCGATGAGCGGCGCGGGCGCGTCGAGCGACACGATTTTATTGGCGGGAACGCTCACCGTCGTGCTGCGCGTCACTGTGCGATTATTCTTGCGAATGGTGACCTCCAGCAGACGCTCGGTGTCGCAACCGTCGGTGCGGTAGATCAATTCGCAGGGGAGGTATTGGAAAATCTGCTCACCGATCTGCTTGAAAATGGATTTGGCCTTGTCGGCCGTGGTCACATCCTCGAACCAGGCACCACCGGTCTGCGTGGCGATGCGCCGCAGATTCATGTTGATGGTGTTGGGGCTGAGCGACACCGTGAAGATTTTGATGTTCGCCGCGCGCGCCGCGGTGATGATCTGATTTTCCTGCGCCGTGGTCATGCTCTCGAAGGCGTCGGTCATGAAAATGATGTAGCGCGCGCCGGGCCGATTCGCCGTGAAAGCGATGGAGCCGGCGGTGGGATCCATGAACGCGGTGAGAAAATCCGTCCCGCCGCCACCGGTCTTCAACGAGTCGATGGACGCCAGCACCGCCGCCTTGTCCGCGGTGTACTCCAAACGCACCTTCGGGGCATCGCTGAAGGTGTTGATGCCCACGCCCGCAGGCGGGAGACTCATGTCCTGAATGAGCTGCGTCGATGCCGCCTTGAGATTCGGCAGACGGCTGTCGATGCTCATGCTGAAGGAAACGTCGAAGGTCAACGTCATCGACATCACCGGCGTCAGCGGCGGGGGACAGCTCACCGAGATTACGGGACGCGTGATACCATTTTCCACCACAGTGAAATCCGATGGCGCGTAATCCAGAATGGTTTTGTTGGCCGCATCCTTGGTTTCGAAGCGGACCTTGATATCCGGATAATTCGATCCGTCGGTATCCACCACGGTGAAGGTGATCTGGGCGCGCGCGGACGTTGTGAGAACGACAGCAAGCAGGAAGGTACGGAGCAGGGTTTTCATCGCATCATCCTTTCTTCGTTCATCGATCAGTCGAGACCGGTTTCCACAACGATCTGCACGGTGCGGCAGTAGTTGCGTCCTTCGGGAATGTCATTGTCAAACAGCAGACGGTCGCTGCCCACGGCGTGCAATTCCACCGCGGCGCCACGCAGACGGTTGCCCAGCGCTTGTTGCACGGCATTGCAGCGTTCGAGCGCAAGCGTGCGGTTGATTTCGGGATTGCCGGTGCGATCGGCAAAACCGAAAATTTCCACCTTGGACCGCGGGGTGATGGCCTCACCCACGATATCGAGAATGCGCTGATTCTCGCCACCCACCGCGCTGCTCTTGAAATCGAAGAGAATCAAGCTGAAGCGGTCGATGCGGCGGTTGCCTTGCTGCTCGAACACTTCAGTCGTGCGCGTCTCCGTTTCAAACGGCAGCGACACCTGCGCGGTGCGCCGCTGTCCGGCTCTGTCCTCGATATCCAGCAACGCCTGCACCACGCTGCCCGCCGGCGGAATACGCGTGGTGTCGATGCGCCACTCCAACTCGGCCGGTACATCGCCCTCACCGTTGAACGAAGCGTACTGCTCCTCGCCACGTGTGACGCGCAGCGACCAGCGCCGCACGCCGCTTTCGGCGAGCACGGCGGGACGCAGCAGCAGCACGGGGGTGGACACGCTTTGCTCCACTTCCTGCCAGCGCACAGGCGCCACGACCGAGCGATCATTGGAGGTCAATTCCACACGCCGCGCTTCCTGTTGTCCCTCAAGCGATTCCACCGACGGGGATTGCTCGGGAAGGTTGCGCGTTTTCACCACGAGGCGCCGGGCGTCGATACCCCAGACGTCCCGCAAATAGTCGCGCAGCACTTCGGCGCGGCGACGCGAGAGTTCGCGATTGTTCTTCTCCACACCTGTGCCGTTGTTGCAGCCCGTAATGGTCAGCGTCGACGCCGGAGTGGAGCGCATGCGCGATCCCACTATGTTGAGCAGGTCGGCGTAGACACCCAGCGTGTTGTTGGGCAACGCCGATTCGTTGAAACGTCCCGTCCCGCCCGCATTCAGACGTCGCATCGAGGTGGAATCCAGGTCATACGATCCCTGGGGGAAAAACACATAGGGCAGCAGCGGGAAGAGCTCGCTCTGTGTCAGTCGATCGACGATCACGCGCGCATCCTCGCGCACACTGCCGTCGGCCGCACGCGCCAACACGCGCAGTCCCGCGTCGATGGCGGGTGGTGGTGGAGGTGGCGGCGGGGGCGGAGGGGGAGGTGGTTCGGGAATATGGTACAATACCACGAGGCCACCTTCGATGCCGTGCGCGCTCCAATCCACATCGCCGCTGAGTTGCGTGGCCGCCAGGCGCACGGCGAATTCGGGCCGCAACGCCACATTGCCGCCGATCATGAATGGCCAGCGCACACCCGTGGCGAAGGCCGCGTACAGCGACGATCCCCCGGGCACCGCGCCCTCGACGTCGTTGCGCACGCGCTGCAAATCGGCGAAGCTCACGTCGGCCGGACGCAGCAATTCCTCGGTTTGATGCATGTCGTTCGTCATCAGATAGCCGAGATGCGTGCCGACGAACAGCGCGAAACCGAGCCCCGTGAAGGGCCGGAAACCCAGCGTGGGACGGAAATCCACCGCGCTCGTCGCGCTCTCGATGCGATGCTCCACCGCGGCCGCTTCGGGTCCGCGCGGCGTGAGCACCGGACCGATGTACTCCTCGGTGCTCAGCGTGGCCGAGTAGTCGGCATAGCGCAGCAGCAAATCCAGCGACCAGCGCTCGTCGATGCGGGTTTCGTACACGATGCCGAAACCGAGCCCGGTCCCTTCGCCGCCGTCATACCCTGTGCAGCAACTCGGTATGCCGGGAAATTTCGAAAAATCCGCCCCGTGGCGATTGAGCAGCACGCCTCCCATGATACCGACCGCCGGTCGCTCCTCGATGGGAACGCCCCGGTCCTGCGCCGGAACGGTGATGATACATGCGGGAAACAGCAGAAGCGGGAGCAATCCCGTAACCAATTTTCGCACGTCGATCCTGCCTTGTGGAGTGGAATGGACCAATGTCCGGAATGTTTTACAAATTACTCCGCGCCATGCTGATATGAAAACCGTCCGCGTCGCCGGATGTGTTTCCATGGCATTGGTCCACAAGAAAGAATGACACCGCGAATACGGGAAATGATACATCGCGGGACGCTTCTACCGCGAATATTTTCCTTCGGCTCCCCCTGTTCCGCCATTGACATTCCCCTCGAATTTGCGTAGCATGAGGCAGATAAATGTCTAACCTCGTGTGTGTGTGAGGACAGCAACAATGGATGAGCGGATTGCCGCGCCGACGCGCTGCATGCATCTGGATATGGACACGTTTTTCGTTTCCGTCGAGCGTCTGATGGATCCCGCGCTCAACGGGCGTCCCGTGGTGGTGGGAGGCACGCCGTTTCAGCGCGGTGTGGTGGCGGGATGTTCGCGCGAGGCGCGCATGTACGGCATTCACTCGGCCATGCCCTTGCGCCAGGCCTACGAACTGTGTCCGAAGGCGGTGTTTCTGCATCCGCATTTCACGCATTACGCCATGTATTCCGAGCGCGTGTCCGAGATCCTCGAGGACTTCGTGCCGGTGATGGAAAAGGCCTCGATCGATGAATTCTACCTCGATCTCAGTGGTTGCGGGCGCATCATGGGGTCGGAGGACGGCTGGACGCGCAAGGTCAAGCACACCATCATGGGGGAATTGCGCCTGCCGTTGACCTACGGTGTGGCGCGCAACAAGCTGGTGGCGAAGGTGGCCACCAACATCGGCAAACGCGCGGGCGATTTGCGCATACCCGACGGCGGCGAACGGGATTTTCTCGCACCGCATCCCATTGCGGTGCTGCCCGGCGTGGGCGATGTGCTCGAGCGCGAGCTGCTGTCGATGGGTATTCCGCGCATCGGCGGCATCGCGCGTTTGCCGATGCAGTTGTTCAGCAACATGTACGGTAAAACCGGACGCACACTGCACGAGCACGCGCATGGCATCGACCATTCGCCCATTCTGCCGTACCGCCGCCGCAAATCCCTCGGCGCCGAACACACGTATGCCGAGGATGTGCTCGATCCGCTCGTCATGCTGGGCACACTCAAGTATCTGGCCCAGCGCATCGGCCACGATTTGCGCAAGGAACGGCTGCTTACCGCGCAGGTCACCCTCAAACTGCGCTACGCCGATTTCGTGACCGTGAGCAAAAGTCTGCGCTGCGACCACACCAACGCCGACCACGGCATCTACGCCCTGGCCGAGCGCTGCTTCCGCGCCCTGTACACGCGCCGCGTGCGCATCCGCCTGCTGGGCATCAGCACCTCCGAACTGATCGAGGATTACGGACAACTCTTCCTGTTCGAGGAGGAGGAGCAGCGCTACGACCGCCTCTACGCCGGTATCGACAGCATTCGCCGCCGCTTCGGCCGCGACGCGCTGGTGTATGCGAGCACGATGAACAAGGACTGACATGGGGCGGTGGGGGAGATACAGGACGTCATGGTATGAAATGTGCGGGCGATATTCATTATTCATGGCGAACCTGTATATTGCGAGCAAGGTGAGTTGTAAGGACCTATGAAACGCAAGAAAGCACAACCCGACACGCCGCGACAGGTGGATGACCCGCAAGATGTGAAGTTCTGCCTGAACTGCGACGATATGGACGATTTGGCCGTGAACGACGAAGGCAAGGACGTGGATGCCCTGCACCGCCGCTTCGACAATTGCGTGCGCACCGGTCGTTTCGACGGGGACATGTGCGCACGCCTGTTCGTGGCGGATGATGACATCGAAGGCAAGGACATGTTTCCCGAGGATCACGATGAAGCGTAGCACCCGGCCGCTGGCCCTGCTTGCATTGTGCGTGCTCCCGCTCCTCCCGTTCGCCCGGGGCGCGGCGGAGGTTGGCGGGGCCGACAGCACGCGCGCCATTCCACCGGGACGCCTGGTGTTTCCCGTGTTGATCGCGCACCATGTGGAAGCCCGCATGGGCGCCGTGTCGCTGGTGGGCGAGGATCGGCTGCGCCTCGATATCGGCAATGCCGTGGATCTGTGGGAAACGACGTGGGGCTCCAGAACGAATGTGCTCGCCGTGGGTGCCGAGTTTTTTACCTGGACATCGCTGCGCCGGGAAAAGAATTTCCATTTTCCCGTCGATGCCGTGGATTACCTCTTCGGAGTCAACGCCTCGTGGCGTCGGGTGCTGAACGACGATTGGACGACCTCGGCGCGCCTTCGCATCAGCCATATCAGCGCGCATCTCGCCGACGGCAGTTACGACAAAACCGCGGGACGCTGGCGCGACGATCAATTGCCCCGTGTGTACAGCAGGGAGTTTTTCGACCTTGTCGGTGCCGTGGAGTGGACGGAGGCCCTGCGACTCTACCTTGGCGCGCAGTACATCTACCATGTCGATCCTCCCGAACTCGGCACCTTCGGCGTGCAGGCGGGCGTCGAGGCCGCATGGGTGGAGGGACCGGCCACGGGTGTCACTCCATATATCGCTTACGATATGCGCACGGTGGACATGACCGCGGTCACCGCCGCGCATGGCGCGCAAATCGGTGTCAAATTCGGCACCTGGCGGGGGCGGGGCGTGAATGTCTTCGTGGCCCTGTATCACGGCGTAAGCCAGCACGGCGAATATTTCGATCGGCATTGGTCGTATTGGGGACCGGGATTCACCGTCGATTTTTAATACTCACCGATTCGCCGTATCATTTTTCCGTCGTTCATTTTTTCGATGTTTCCATGAAACAGCGCATCGCCGGAACATACCATTCCGCAGTCACCACCCTCGTGTCTCGGCTGCCGTCATTGCTGCCGGGTGCGCTGCATCGCCTGTCCGATGCGCGTGCGGTGGCGGTGACCATCGATGACGGACCCACCCCGCGGGGCACGTCCTCGGTGCTGCGTACGCTTGAAATGTTGAAGATGCCCGCCACGTTTTTCCTGACCGGGGACGCGGTGCTGCGCCATCCCGCTCTTGTGCGCGATATCGTGGCACAGGGTCATACCGTGGCCAGTCACGGCCAGACACATGAGGATAGGAGTTTCGCGCGCGCAAGCACAGTGCGCGAGGATGTACGGCGCTCCCTCGATGCCATCGAGCGCTGTACGGGGGTGCGTCCGCGCTGGTATCGTCCACCGTTCGGACGAGTGAATCCGCTGCACATCCCCATCATCCGCGCGGAGGGTTGCTCGGTGGTGCTGTGGAGCCGCATGCCGCGGGAGTTCGCTTCCGCGGCCACGGGCGGCAGCATGCTGGCCTGCATACGCGATGTGCAGGGCGGGGATATTCTCGTGTTGCATGACAATGCGCGTTCGGGGGATTCCGTCCCACTGCTCCTTGCCGCGGTGGCGCGTGTGATGAAGGCAAAGGACCTCCTACCGTATCAGTTTGCCAATGTGGAGCGTGCGTGATGCTGCTGGTCTGGCTGATGTTCGTTTTACTCGTGCTCTATCTATTGAAAATCACCCTGTTCGCCACCGGGGCGCGGAGGGCCACCACAGCAGCAGCGCATGCGACGCGTCCGTCTGTCAGTGTCATTCTCGCCGCGAGAAACGAGGAGGCCGTGATCGAGCAGTGCCTCGCGTCGCTGGCGGCGCTGCGCTATCCCGGCAGTATGGAAATTCTCGTCGTGGACGACCAATCCACCGACGCCACGCAGGACATCATGCTGCGCTGCGCCGAGCGCACACCACACATGCGTGTGCTCCGCACCGAGGGCTCGCTGCACGGACTGAAAGGCAAAGCCAACGCCATAGCACAGGCCATCGCGCAAAGCAGCGGCGAGATCATTTTCACCACCGATGCGGACTGCGTTGTGCCGCCGGATTGGGTGGAGCGCACGGTCGAGCAATACGACGAACACACGGGTTCGGTATGCGGCTTCACGCTGATCAAGAACAACGGCGCATTTTCCGGCATGCAGGCCGTGGATTGGGCCTATTTGCTCACCATCGCCTCCGCAGGTGTCGGCTGGGGCTACACCTTGAGCGCGGTGGGCAACAACATGTCGTACCGCCGCGCGGCCTACAACGACGTGGGCGGCTACGAAGGCGTGGGCTTCAGCGTGACGGAGGATTTCTTTCTCCTCAAGGCCATTGCCTATCGCACCTCGTGGAAGATCCGCTATCCCGTGGAACCCGCCACGGTGGTGTGGAGCGAGCCCTGTGCGAATGTCAAGGAATTGTACCGGCAGAAGAAGCGTTGGGGGAGAGGCGGTCTCGACATTCATCCCGTCGGTTTCGGCATCATGAGCATCGGCTTTTTAATGAATGCCGCCATACTCGTACTGCCGTTTCTGGGGCTACCGCTCTGGGCTCTGGGCCTGGGGCTGGCGGGCAAGGCGCTCGGCGACGCGACGCTTCTCTGGTATCCGTTGCGTCGCTTCGGCCAGACGCGGCTGTACCGGTACTTTCCGCTGTTTCAACTGTACTACCTGTTTTACGTTACCGCACTCCCGTTTGTGGTATTGCTGGGCGGCAAGGTGGTGTGGAAAGACAGGAAACTCTGAACGTCTCCGTCCGATGCGGCATGTGCGAAAACCTTCGCGCAAGCGCTTGCGTGGAAGCGTGTAACAGGTTGAAAAATAACGCCAAAGGGCAGCGCCTCTCATGTGCATCCCATCGTGTTTTTCGATGAAACGACGAGAGGGAAAGCCCTTGAAGGCCTGCGAATGATCGTTGCGAGCACAATCATGGAGGAGAACATGCGTCGTTCGACCATCATCCTGCTGCTATTTCTGCTATCGCCCCACCTGCCTGCGCAAACGGATCAGCCGTTGCGACTCGAATGCATCAATCAAGCTGTTGTGAAATCCGAAGTCCGCGATGTGCGGGAGGGGACGCCGTTGGTGATCACCACCACACCGGTGAATCAACTCGGCGAACACATTCCGGGTCTCGGCACGAAGGATTTTCGCATCACCAAAGGTAAAAAGGTGGCCACCATCCACGAGGTGAAGGAAATCACCGCGGTGGAGAACACGGTGATGCGTGTGATTTTCATGGTCGACAACAGCCAATCCATGAATCCCCATCTCGAGGTGCTGCGCCGAACGCTGGAGCAAACCATTCGTGGATTTTCGAAAGCGGTACGCGTGTCCGTGATGTTTTTCCGTGAAGGCGAAAACGCGGCTCCACCATTTTTCTACGACAAGCGTCCCATGCCGCTGGTGCGCCACCCGTACACCTACGACAAGGAGCGCGCGGTGGAATACACCAAGCGCATGATTGTGGAACGCAACCTCACGCGCAACACCTACCTGTATGACGGTGTCTACGCGGTGCGCCAACAGATCGAGGCGGACACGGGTTCGGTGGATAAAAGCTTCGCCATCATTTTCAGCGATGGCGAGGACAACAAGAGCATGGTGGATCCCGCCACGGCACTGACCTCCGTGCACAAGGGCACCACCTACTACACCATCGATTACCTGACCAAAGCCAACTCCTTTCTCATGGATGTGGCGAAAAACACCGGCGGCGAGCATTTCATCGCCTCGAAAGCCGACGATCTGGGACGGATTTTCGAGGAAATCGCCAAAAAGATCGTTGCAAAAGGGTACACGGTGACGTGCAGCTTCAAAGCGCCGCCCAAGGCCACACTCGCGGCCAATACGACCGAGTTGGTGATGGAGGAGGAAATAATACGCGAAACCTTCCCGTTGCTGAACTACGTCTTTTTCGATCAGGGACAATCCACCTTACCTGATCGCTACGTGCGCATTACTGGAAAAGGAGTTACGGCGTTCGATGAAAGCGCCATCGAAGGCGGTGCACTCGATTTTTACTACAATGTGCTCAATGTGCTCGGCAGTCGCCTGCAACGCGATCCCTCCGCTTCCATCACCATTACCGGCTACAACAACGCCACGGGCAACGAGCGCAACGATAAAACCATTTCCACCAAACGTGCCGAAGCCGTGCGCGATTATCTGCGTCTGGTGTGGGGTGTGGACGAGCAGCGCATGACCGTTTCCTCGGGCGCGTTACCGCCGGTGGCCTCGTCCTCGCGCGACAGCATGGGGCAGGCCGAAAACCGCCGCGTGGAAATCACCTCCGACAACTGGCAACTCATGCGTCCCGTGACCTTCGTGCGCCGCATCGCAACTGTGCGGCCCGAAATGGTAACCTTTTCCACCACGGTCGACGCGGAGGAAGGGCTGGAGAGCTGGACGCTGACCACCGAACAGCAGGGAAGGGAGTTCGACAGCCGTGGCGGTGCGCAGCATGAAGCGCGCATCTCCTGGAATTGGAAAAATCGTGCCGGGGAATTGCCGGCAAGCAGCGGCGCGCTCACGCATCGCTTCCTCGTGGCGGATCGCGCGGGCGACAGCTTCCTCACCGCACCGCTGAGCATTGCCGTGCGCGAGGTGAAAAGCGAGCGCAGGAAGAACGTCGAGGTGTCGGCGGACGGCATCACCGTCGAGAAAATCAGTCTCATCCTTTTTCCCTTCGATGTGGCCGAACCCGGTGAGCGCAATCAGCGCATCATGGACGAGTACGTGTATCCCCGCATCACCACGGGCGCCACGGTTACCGTCAATGGCTACACCGATGTCATTGGCAGCGAGGAGTACAATCTCAAACTCTCGCAGCAGCGCGCCGACGCCGTGCGGAGCATTCTCCTCGGCAAACTCGACGCCTCGGGTGCCGAGCGGGTAACGTCGGTCGGCCTCGGCGAGGGCTCGCCCGTCTTCTCCAACGACACGCCGGAGGGACGCTTCTACAATCGTACGGTGGGTTTGCGCATCGAGCGCTGATCGTCTGCCGTCCTGAAACCCATGAGCGGGGATGTGGTCGCCTCATTGTGCCGCATCCCCGCCGTCGTTTCGCGATGCCGCGGCAAGTTGGAGTGCGCCACCCCGCGTTGTATTTTCCACTATCACACACGAAGCGAGAATTTGCATGGCGGATACCGAACACAAGGCCTTGGACGAGACCGCATTGATCAACGACGATGCGATGAAAAATCTCTTGCGCATCCTGCACGCGCGTGAGGAACACGTGCGCCTGGGCGGGGGGAAGAAAGCGGTGGAAAAGCACCATGCCCGCGGGAAAATGACCGCGCGGGAGCGCATCGACGCCCTGCTCGATCCGGACACGCATTTTCTCGAAATCGGCCTGTTCACCGCATGGGAAATGTACACCGAACATGGCGGGGCTCCCTCCGCTGGCACCGTGTTCGGCATCGGCAGCATTCATGGCCGACTCTGCGTGATTGTCGCCAACGACGCCACCGTGAAAGCGGGGGCCTGGTTTCCCATCACCGCGAAGAAAAATCTCCGCGCGCAGGAAATCGCCATGGAGAACAATCTCCCCATCATTTACCTGGTGGATTCCGCCGGCGTGTTCCTCCCCATGCAGGATGAAATTTTCCCCGACAAAGAGCATTTCGGAAGAATTTTCCGCAACAACGCCATCATGTCCTCGCGCGGCATACCGCAAATCGCTGCCATCATGGGGCATTGCGTGGCGGGCGGCGCCTATCTGCCTATCATGAGCGACGAAGCGCTGATCGTCGAAGGCACGGGATCGGTGTTCCTGGCCGGAGCGCATCTGGTCAAGGCGGCCATCGGCGAGGAAACCGACAACGAGAGTCTGGGCGGCGCGCGCGTACACAGCGAGGTGAGCGGCGTGACCGATTACCGCATGCCCGACGATCCCACCTGCCTCGCCACTATTCGCGGACTGGTGTCGCATCTGGGCGAACGCCGCCACGCGGGCTTCGATCGCATTGCCGCACGCGAACCCCGTCGTCCCGCCACCGATCTCTACGGCATCATCCCGCGCGACCGCTCCAAGCCCTATGACGTCGCAGCCGTGCTCGAATGTCTGGTGGACGACAGCGAGTATATCGAGTACAAGGCCGATTACGGCAAAACCCTGCTCTGCGCCTATGCGCGTGTCGACGGCTGGTCAGTGGGTATCGTGGCCAATCAGCGCACCATTGTGCGCAACGGGAAAGGCGAAATGCAGATCGGTGGGGTGATTTACAGCGACAGCGCCGACAAGGCCACGCGCTTCATCATGAACTGCAATCAGAAGCGCATTCCGCTGCTGTTTCTGCAGGATGTGTCGGGGTTCATGGTCGGTTCCCGTGCGGAGCATGGCGGCATTATCAAGGACGGGGCGAAAATGGTGAATGCCGTGGCCAACAGCGTTGTGCCGAAAATCACCATCATCACCGGCAACAGTTTCGGCGCGGGCAACTACGCCATGTGCGGCAAGGCCTACGATCCACGCTTCATTTTCGCATGGCCCAGCGCGCAAATCGCGGTGATGGGCGGCGCGCAGGCCAGTAAAACGCTGCTTGAAATCCGCCTCGCGCAAATGAAGCACAGCGGCAAGGACATCAGCCCCGAGGAGCAGCAGAATTTGCTGGCAAACATCCAGAAGCAATACGACGAGCAGATGAGTCCGTACTACGCCGCGGCGCGCCTGTGGATCGACGGCATCATCGATCCGGCGGACACGCGCCGTGTGATTTCCACCTCGCTCGCGGTGGCCGATTGCAATCCCGACCTTCCCGTCTTCAATCCCGGTGTGATGCAGACCTGATGCGCGCCCGGAGCCAGCGTATCGTGCTCCTCGTCGCCACGGGCATCGTGCTGTGTATTCCTTGCCCGTGGTATTCGTGTGGCGCGCAGCCGCAGGGCGACACCACGTCACGTGCCGATGCGCACAGCATCGCATTGCCTCCGCTTCCCGCATGGAGTGTGGCACGGGCCGTGCGCTCGCTGGTGTATCCGGCCGAACTCGCGTTGATGCTGGATCTGCGCGAAGTGATCCGCGCGCTGCCGGAGCGCGAGGCGGCAACACGCGAAGAGGATTTACGGCGGCTCGATGTACTCTATGCGACGGCGGTACGTGCCGCCGAGGGTGATGCGCGCATGGCGCTACTGGCCTTGACCTGGGCCACGCTGCCGTATCGTCGCTTTCCCGCCACCGTCCCGGTGCTCGGATGGACAATCATCGTGCCGGTGTCCACCGAATCGGAAGAGTATTTCGCCGACCGTCTGCGACGGCTCCCGGCGCGGCTTTTTCTTTCAACGCCGGCGTCGGGTGATCGCGACAAGTTGCCGCATTTTTTCGGCTCGGCGCTCTTGCAGCTCGTGCTCAACAATCCCGATGTTGCGGATGCGCTCGGCGAGACCGTGGAATGGCTCGAATCCGTGTTCAAACTCGAGGGCTCCCGCGACGAACGCGACATTGTGGCGAACCGCCTCGGCATCGCTTTCGCCCTGCAACTTCAACAGCAACACGACGTACGTCCGTCGGACCTTTTTCACCTCTACGACAGGCATCATGGGCAAGCACAGCATTCTCATCGTTGACGACGAACAAAGCATACGCGACACACTCCGCATGACGCTCGAATACGAGGGCTATGTTGTAAGCGAAGCCGAGAGCGGCCAACAGGCGCTGGACATGGTGCGCCGCCACGCTCCCGATGCGATTCTTCTGGATGTGAAAATGTCCGGCATGGACGGTCTCGAAACGCTCGAGCATCTTCGCCGCGACGCACCGGCCGTACCCGTGGTGTTGCTCACCGGACACGGCAGCATCGAGACCGCCGTGGAGGCCACGAAGAAGGGGGCCTTCGATTTCCTCTCCAAACCTCCGGACCGCGAGAAAATCCTCATCACGTTGCGCAACGCGATCACGCAAACCGCGCTGCTGGCCGAGAATCGCAGCATGCGCGAGCGCCTCGAAGCCGCGGACATGATGATCGGAAATTCTCCGGCCATGCGTGAATTACATGAACGCATCGCGCGCGTGGCGCCCACCGAGGCCTTCGTGTTGATCACCGGAGAGAACGGCAGCGGCAAGGAACTGGTGGCAAAGGCCATACACCGCATGAGTACGCGCGCGCACAAGGACATGGTGGAGGTGAATTGCGCCGCCATTCCGCACGAGTTGATCGAATCCGAATTGTTCGGACACGAAAAGGGCTCCTTCACCGGCGCCGTGCAGCAGCGCATCGGGAAATTCGAGCAGGCCGACGGCGGCATCCTGTTTCTCGACGAAATCGGCGACATGAGTCCCTCGGCGCAGGCCAAGGTGCTGCGCGTGTTGGAAGAAGGCACCTTCGAGCGCGTGGGCGGCGGCAAGCGCATCACCGTGAACGTGCGCGTGATCGCCGCAACCAACAAGGATCTCGCGCTGGAAATTCGCGAGGGACGTTTCCGCGAGGATCTCTTCCATCGCCTCAACGTGATTCCCATCGTCGTGCCGCCGTTGCGCGAGCGCCGCGAGGACATTCCCGCCCTCGTCCGCTACTTCCTCGAGCAAAGCTTTGCGAAGAACAAACTGCCCCCGCGCGGCATCGACGAGGCCGCGCTACGCCGGCTGTGCGACATGCCGTGGACGGGGAATGTGCGCGAGTTGCGCAATGCCGTCGAGCGCCTCGTCATCATGGTTTCCGACACCATCACCGCCGCCGATGTCGCCCGTTACGTGCTCGGTGCCGCCACGCCGCAGGAAGATGGACTTTCGATGGAGGGAACCTTCCAGGACTACAAGGACAGAATGGAGCGGCGCTACATCCTCCACTGTCTTGAAAAAAACGACTGGAACGTCTCCAAAACCGCCGAGGAACTCGACATCCAGCGCAGCCACCTCTACTCCAAGATGAAGAAGTACGCCATCAACAATCCCGCCGGGGCAGGGGACCGCTGATCGTATCTCTCGTTCTGTGTTGCTGTTGTGTGTTGCAGTTCTGTGTTGCAGCCAGTGAAGAATGAGAGTAATGAGGAGATGAGGGTAAGGAGGAATTGGTTGTGCGTGACTTGACTGTACGGTAACGCTATGGTACAGGAGTGGCGCACCCTCAACCCATCCTCCGCGCTCTCCGTGCCCTCTTCGAATGTATCACGCACTCAGCCGGCCAGCAGGATTCGAGCAGGAAGCGCCCTCGACCCATCCTCCGCGCTCTCGGCGCTCTCCGCGCCCTCTTCGAATGTATCACGCACTCATCCGGTCAGCAGGATTTGAGCGGGAAGCAACCTCAACACTTCCTCTCCGCTCTCTTCGCTCTCTTTCATCTCTTCAAATGTATCACGCACCCAGCCAGCCCAGATAAACCTCATTCCCCCGCGCCCGCACTCGTATCGAAGCGCAACAGCACATTGCGATACACGGCGTGCAAATCCTCGGGGCGCGTGCAAAGTTCGCGCGCCGTGGCGAGCAGCGCGCTGCTGTCGGTGTCGTGCGCGCGCAACACGGAATCGATGCCACGCCGCATGGTCAGGGTATCGCCGCGATGCAGTTCGCCGAGATAGAGGATGTCGCCGTATATTTGTTCGAACTCCTCGTCGGACAACGTGCGCGCGCGCTGTTCGTCACAACCGATCACACTCACAGCGAGGATCATGAGCAGCACGGGCACGGGACGCAGCATGTTTCCCAAAGCGGACAGATATCTCATCGCGATTACTCTCATCTGGGGATCGACCTTTTCCGTTACCAAAGTCATTCTCGAAGACATGCCGCCGCTTATGCTGCAAGGCGTGCGCTTCGCATTGGCGGCACTGATCGTGGGAATCTACACCCGGCGTGACATCCGCGCAACAAGCCGCGCCTCGCTCAAAGCGGGCGTCGTGCTCGGTCTCATGCTCGGAGGAGGATTCGCGCTGCAAACAGTGGGCCTGGTGCAAACCACCGCGTCCAAGGCCGGTTTTCTCACCGGCACCATGGTGATATTCACTCCGATGCTGCAACTCGCCATCGAGCGACGGCTTCCCACGGTGGCGAATCTCATCGGTGTGATCGTGGTCGCGGTGGGCATGTATTTGTTCACCATGCCCGGTGCTGGCGACTTCAACAGCGGCGACGTGTTGGTGCTGTTCTGCGCGGTGGTGTTCGCCTTTTACATCGTGTATCTCGATGTGTTCACCAAGGAAAAATTCCACCGCGAAATCGTGTTCTACCAATTCCTCGTCACCTCGATCATGGGCTTCGGAGGAGCACTGCTGCTCGGCGACGCATCCACACATATCAGCGGCGATGCTTTGCTGGGCTTGCTCTACCTCGCGCTGTTCGCTTCCTCGATCGCCATTTCCGTGCAATCGAAATATCAACGCGAAAGCATACCCACCAAAGCCGCAATCATTTTCTCGCTCGAACCTGTGTTCGCCGCACTCATGGCCTGGATGATTCTCGATGAACGTATGAGCGCGCTCGAAGCCACGGGAGCGGCAATCATGTTCCTCGGTCTGCTGGTCTCGGAAATTGGGTCTGCACTGCGCCTCGGGAAACAGCGGGAAGACCCCACTGATTCCTGAGCAGCCGGCACTGGGATCCAGCGCTCGCAGCGATCCACCACAGCCATGTATTGTATCGGAATTCCGTATCCGGAACAGCGGCTCGCCTCCGAGGTTACACCACACCACTGAGCTGTGTGTACATCACATCTTTGACGCGCATGGGAGGCACGAGCATGGGGAAATACGTGGCCATGGGCGTCACTTCCTCTGGACGAGCGAGGGCCAGCAATTCCTTGAGCATGTACACCGGCGTTTCGCGCAGAAAGAGATTCCGCACCGGCTTGCTTACCACGCCATCCTCGATCAGGAATACACCGTCGCGTGTTGAGCCGCCCAACAGACCGTTTTTAGGGTCGATGGTGGCAAGCGAGGCGAAGCCATGCACCAACAGTCCGCGCGTTGTGCCGGCGATCAATGCCTCGAGCGATTGATCGTCGCCGCGCATCAGCAGATTGCTGGGCGGGGCGACGGCCTCACGGTCGCTGTTTTTCACATCGAAGCGATCCAGCGCGATACTCTCGATCACGCCCTTGCGTACCCAATGCGTGGCCTTGATTTCCGTGCCTTCGGCAGTGAATGGAAGGGAAGGAAGCACCGGGGAGAAGGGATCGCTGCTCAACGTTACCTCTTCCTTGAACATGGTGGCGCCGACGAAGGACGTGCCATCGAGGCGACGGAGAAAGCTGCGATTCTCGTCGATGGCGCGTTGGGAAAATTGCTGAATGAGAGGGTGCAGCAGCTCCGCCGTGGCCTGCGCGGTGAACACCGTCGTCAGACGCTCG
>JAMIQH010000014.1:0-2506 GCA_035914695.1 Bacteroidota bacterium
TCGCCCGCTGAACGGTTGGCCGGTGAGCGAGGCGAAAGCGAATCAGCAGCGACCGCAGGTGAATCGCGAGGTGTTCGTCTGGCAGGATGGTCGGCGCGATCCGATACTGAACGATCCGCAAGACGATGAGAACATTTTCTGTCAGACTCCCGGTGACTGCGTGGGCGACCCGGAGATGCGCTGGCGGGACGTGTTCGCGAAATGGACGTTCGGCAAGGACGCGGCGAATTTCCGTTTCGTCGCCGACCCCGAGGAGGGTTCGACCTACGTCGTGTGGGACGAGGTGCGCGACAGCGATCCTCTGGGCAGCGATCAATACCGTATCGCATTCATCCAGAAGCTGGACAAGGACGGTGTGCCCCGCTGGAGTAACAACGGTGTGGCGCTGAGCAACTACAACGATCCGGCGGTTCCAGCCACGTACTCGACGAATGCCACCATTCCCGATGTGTGCATCGATGCTCAGGGCGGTGCCCGCGCGGTGTGGCAACAGACGAACGCCGCCTCGGGCTACGAGGAGTGCTGGGCTACGCACATTCCGGCGGATGGGGTTCCTGTGCTCATCACGCTCCCATGGGCCGCAAATCGTGCTGGCCAATTCGTGCACAATCGCGAGCCACGTATCGTGGCGGTGAACAACGCTACCGATCATGCAATGATGGCGGTGCTGGTAGTCGATGCAACAAATGCAGTTTCGCGGAAAGTTGCAAAGTGGCCCATTAACAATGTTCCCGTAATTGACTGGTTCGGGAATTCGTTGATAACCGATCACTCCCAACTCAAGATCGCCTGGGATGGCAATGATGGAGTATATTGCCTTACCTTTAGTGCTGTTACAAACCGAGTTGGGCTAGCTTGGAAGGAGGTCGGAGGTTTACAAATCCGTCGCAATGATGGAATAGCATTCGCCGGATTCGGAGGCTTCGATCTGACAGGGACGTCAGTGCCGGGAGTGAGGCGACCCATATATTTCGCCTGGTCTCAGCAAGCAGCAGCAGGCGACCCCTACGAGATTCATCTCGGGTATTTCAACTATCTCGGTGATCTTGCGACAAGCGCTATCACCGCGAATTCTTTGGCTTCCATACCTCCACAAAAACCTGATTCCAAATATCCCACCATCACCTCGGACAGTCTCGCGCCCAGCGGGCCGCATGAAGGTGTCCTGCTGGCCTGGGATACGGAATACTATCGTGCCGGAGGCGGCAGTTCGCACAGTGTGGAGAGCAATAGAATCAACGTCCCGTCCATTAATCCACCCACACTGTTCGGAGCGCCCGAATTTCCCGCCCACCTCACACTGGACGCGGGCCTGGCCACGCCGAGCTACCCGGATATCGCCCGCCTGATCAACACCATGCCGGGTAACGGACCCTTTGGCATGGTGGTATGGGAAGGTGGAGGCGAGAGTAGTCCCTGCACGCCTGCGCGTCCTCGGGACATCATGGGGCAGTATGTGCTTTACGATGCGACCGCAATGAATCCCGGTCCGCAGTGGAGCACGCCCGAGATGATCGCTCCCGGTGGTGGGAATTATTTCCAGACCGGGCCGCAGGTACAGCCCTCGCTTCCCGGGGCGGCATCGGTGTACTGGTACGACAACCAAGGCGGACAGTACGGCGTGATGGGCACCAGACTGCCCGAGCTGTCGGGTTCCATCCAGTGGGCGAAACGAGAACGCCAGGAGGTACTCGCTCCCCCCAGCGGCTTGCATCTCGACGCCATCTGGCCACAGCCCGCCAATGGCAGCGGCGCTTCCGTGCTCGTACGCAGCGAGAACGCAATACCTGTCACCGTGACGCTGTACGATTTGCTCGGTCGCGAACGTGCTGTGCTGTATCGTGGCGATCTCGATGCACAGGGTCGCGTGCTCTCCATCACCCCCGCCACACTCGGCCTCGAGCCGGGCAGCTACATGCTGCGTCTGACGGGCGGTGGCAAGCACAGCACGCGGCGTTTCACCGTCGTGCGATGAGCACCATCGACTAACGCACTGAAATGAGAGAGTCCTGAAGCGATGAGAGCGTGGAGGAATGGGTCATGATGGACACCCGATCTTACGCGGCCAGCACCCTTCGAGCGGGATGCGCCCTCAACCCATCCTCCGCGCCCTCGGCGCTCTCTGCGCTCTCCGCGAATGTATTAAAATCCTATCCCCGCAACCGAATCCAGTATTTCCCGGAGTATACCGATGATCGCTCTTGACATCATCCCGCGCTTCTTTGTTTGCCGTGTGCAACGTTTGTTGGGTTTCATGCTCCTGCTCGCAGTGCTGCATGCCGCGGGGGTCGCGCGGGCGGGTGATCCGGGAAGGATGCCGGGGGCGCGGCTGCCGTTGCGTTTCGCGGTCAACGCGGGGCAATGGGAGGACGGTGTGTTGTTCGGGGCGATTCGGGGCATGGACAAGGTGGCCTTCGCGCGCGAAGGAGTGTTTCTCTTCCGGCCCATGGAGCACCGGGGCACGCCACGCCTGAGCGATGTACCGACGTGGGACGCGGGTGAGCGT
>JAMIQH010000015.1:0-4160 GCA_035914695.1 Bacteroidota bacterium
GTAATGTCTTCGTACTTGCCGGATCGATCGGACTCACCGGTGCGGCGGCCATGGCTTCCGAAGCTGCGCTGCGCAGCGGCGCGGGCATCGTGCACCTCGGCATTCCGCAGGGACTCAACAGCATTCTCGAAACCAAGCTCACCGAAGTCATGACCGTGCCGTTCAAGGAAACGAGCGAGGGCACGCTCAGTCTCAACGACTTCGACAGCATTCTCGAGCATATCAACGAGTCGAGCATCGCCGTCATCGGCCCCGGCATTTCCCGGCATTACGAAACGCAGAACCTGGTGCGCAAGGTCATCGAACGCGCCAAGGCGCCTTTGCTCATCGATGCGGACGCGCTGTTCGCACTGGCGGGGCATCTCGATCTGCTGCAGCATTCGGATGTGGACATCATTCTCACACCGCACGTGGGTGAATTTTCCCGACTCGTTGTGCAATCCAAGGAAGAAATCGAGACCAAGCGCATCAGCATCGCGCAGACCTTTGCTATCGAATTCGGCGTCACGCTCGTGCTCAAAGGCGCTCCCACGGTCATCGCCACCAAGGACGGCACGGTGTACATCAATCCCACCGGTAATCCCGGCATGGCCACCGCCGGCGCGGGAGATGTGCTCGGCGGCATCATTGCGGGCCTCGCGGCGCAGGGCAGTCCGCCCGAGCGCGCGGCAGCGATGGGTGTGTACCTGCACGGCATGGCGGGTGATCACGCCAAGGAGCGCGTTGGTGAATACGGTTTGATCGCAGGTGACCTCATACGCTCCTTTGCGGAAATTCTCAAGGACGTGACGCCGCGTGACAGCTTCTGATCCACGTTCCATTCCCGCGTCACGCTGCTCCGCCTCACTCCCCGCGCTGCTGTGGGCGCTGTTGATTCTCGTGCTGCTGTCGCTCCCCGGCTCATCCTTCCCGAGTGTGCGTATCTGGCAACCCGACAAAATCGCGCATCTTCTGCTCTTCGGCATGCAGATGCTGTTGCTGTGGTACGCGCTGGTTCTGCCATCGGAGCAAAGCATCTGGAAATGGAACACCGCCATGGCCGCATGGGCGGGTACGAGTGTGTTCGGCGCGTTGAGTGAAGTGTATCAGGATCTCGCCACTTCTCGGATGATGGATCCCTGGGACATGCTGGCAAATGTGGCCGGGGCCACGATCGCTCTCTTGGCCATACACAGCATCGGACCCACACGCGTGCTGCAACCCGCGCGCTTCCTCCTGCGACGTTTCAGCCGTAAACTCCGCTGAAGCGCGGTGACGGCGCTCTCCTCCCCCGGCACGTAGCACTCTCACCGACATGCCGCACACGACATGCCCGGCGTCGCCACGCCCTGCGCTCGTCGGCTCACCAGGGCGAGTGCCACTCGGGCGGCGCGTCCCCCGAATGCCGATCGCATACCGCCCGTGTAGCAGTGGCCCACTCCTCTGCGAATCCGGCTTATTTAGAATTGGTCTTGATTCGTATCAGGCGGACAGGTATATTGCTTCATACCTTTCTGTGCACAACAACACCGCCGTTCCGCAATGGAACGGCGGTGTTGCTTTGAACAAGGGATTCTCGATCAGCCGTGGCGCACGGTCATCATATCGCCGTCACGCACGACATATTCCTTTCCTTCGAGGCGCCACAAACCGGCGTCCTTACAGGCCTGAATGGAACCGAGTCGGACGAAGTCATCGAAGTGCACAATCTCGGCGCGGATGAAGCGATTCATCAAATCGGTATGAATCGCGCCGGCCGCCTCGTGCGCGGGCGTGTTGCGACGAATGGTCCATGCGCGACACTCATCCTCGCCATAGGTGAGAAAAGCGATGAGCCCGAGCATGTCATAGGCCGAACGAATAATGCGGGTAAGCGCGGATTCGTCCAGACCGTAATCCTTCATGAATTCACCGGCTTCCTCGTCGCTGAGCTGCGCGAGTTCCATTTCGATTTTCCCCGCGAAAGCATCCACCGACATCCCCATGGAGCGCACCTGTTCCTGCATGTCCGTCACGAGCGCCTGCATGCTTCCCACCTGCGCTTCCTCAAGATTCAGGACAACGAGCACCGGTTTCAAACTGAGGAACTGATACCCCTTGATCTGCGCACGGTCATTGGTATCGAGATTGAGCGTACGCAGCGGCTTGCCATCCTCGAGGGTTTGCTGAAAGCGCTCCAGAATGCGCAATTCGTGTTTGGACTTGTCGTCGGGCGCCTTGAGCACCTGTTTGCGCAATTTCTCCAGACGCGTTTCGATCATCGCGAGATCGGAGAGCACGAATTCCGCTTCGAGAATATTGATGTCGCGCATCGCGTCGATGGAACCCTCGGGGTGCGGGTACAGCGGATCGTCGAACAGGCGCACCACGTGAATCAGCGCGTCGTTGGTTTTCACGCCGCCGAGGAAGGCCCCGGTGAATTGCGTGGAACTGTGGTCGCCTTTTTTCAGACCCACCACATCCACAAACTCCACCGAAGTGTACACAAGTTTTTTCGGGTTGAACATATCACCCAGCTTGTCCACACGCGCATCGGGCACTTTCACCACAGCGAGATTGGTCTGTTGCCGCGCGAGCGCCGCTTCGTCGAGATGCGTGCGCGTCATGGTTTGAAACAGCGTGGATTTGCCGCAGAATGGAAGTCCGACGATACCGATTTGCATGATGTGATCCTGAGTAAGAACGAACAGTCTTTAAGATACGGCCTGCAGTCCCGGAATGAAAGCGCCGCGAGGTGCCGGCTCCGGTGCGGCGTCTCCATTGTCGCGCGACAGCGCGCGCACGCCGCTCGCATTCAGCGCAGCCGGAACACTTCGATGTCGTCGGCCCACCCTTTCACACGCACCGCGCCGAGCGAGACGACGGCATCCCAATGATCATTGTCCTCCAGTCCCGCACGCCGCCAGGTTTCGGCCGAGGCCAGCACGCTCGAAGCGTACTCCTTGTTCAGTTGTTCGATGCGCGAGGCAATGATAACCGCCGCACCGGTGATGGAATACTGCCGCCGGGAAGCCGCGCCGATATTGCCTGTCACCGCCTCCCCGCTGTGTAGGCCGATGCCGATGCGCGTGGACGGAATTTCTCCATCCCGCGACATGCGGGCGACAATGTCATCGAGTTCCACCGCGGCCAATATCGCCCGACGAGCATGATCATCCATCGGCACGGGCGCGCCGAAGGTGGTCATGAAGCCATCGCCGAGGAATTGATTGATGATGCCTCCATGCCTGTCAATCACCGCGATCATGCGATCGAAAAGTCGATTGAGATATTCCACCACTTCCTCCGCGCTGTGCCGCTCGGCGAAAGGGGTGAAATCGCGTATATCCACAAACATCACCGTCAATTCCCGCGTCACTCCCCGTGCGTGATCGGGATGCCTGAGGAGTTCGTTCGCCACCGGTTCCGACACTTGCTGACCGAAGAGCTGTATCAACGCGGTGCGTTCGTCCATGCTCCGCAGCATGCGTCCGATGCGTCGCTTGATCTGGCGGGCGATCACCGCCGCCGCCACACCCCCGCCAAGCAACAGCATGGAGCGCGCGAACAGCAGCCCCGGAGCGTTGAGAAGGGCGATCGCCTCGTTCGTCTCGCTGGTGACGGTGAGATACAAGCCGAGCGCAAGGTATTCGGCCGCGGCCAACGCTCCGCTGAGCAAGGACAGGGCGACACTGAGCCGCAGCGTGGAAACGATGATGAAAAGGAAATACATCGCATAGAACGGCGAAACCAACGCCAGCGAGCTGTGTACCGCATCGCTGAAAAGGTAAATGCCCACACTCGGGACGGTGATCTCGACCACGGTGTTCAGGTAGCGCGCCGGCTCGGGTAGACGGCGTCCCATGCGGGAAAGGAAACGGAAGCCGAAACTGATGGCGAATTCGTACGCGGCCACCGCCAGAAACAGCACAACGATGGATTGCCGCAATTCATTGCTCCGTAGAATCCGCAGATACGCTTCCGGCAGCAGCGAGGATACAAGCATGAAGAGCACAGCGGCCGTGGAGAACAGCACCGCGAGAATCAAGGCACGCAGTCTCTCTGTTCGCGCTGTTTCCAACGACAGCGCGTCGGCACGCTTCCAGATGCGATCAGCGAGATCCACGTCTGGGTCTCCCGTTTGCAGTGTTCGCGCTCTCGCCTACGACGTTTTCCTTTTGCGCGCGCTTGCCTTTCAAGCC
>JAMIQH010000016.1:0-3131 GCA_035914695.1 Bacteroidota bacterium
CAGAATACCGAGCGAGCCCGTCCACAGTCCCACGGCGAGCTTCATCGCGGTGAGTGCGACGGCCGCAGCGACCGATGTCCAGGCGACGCGGTGTTTCTCCCGCACCATCAGAGCGTGGTCATGTTCTTGCGCGCTGTGCATCCCGCAAGTTACGGAGCCTCGATCAAATGGCAAAGGATTCAGTGATCCGAAAATTCATCCCCATGCTGCCGTCATCGGCCGGTGGAAAAATCGATCCGCACTTGTGCCGTGCCAGACACGGAGGTAATTTTTACAGATGAACATCTCCACACCTCCGCACGTGCATTGTTCCACGCATCCGTTGCTGCGGCATGCATTGTCCCAACTTCGCGACGCGACCGCGACGCCCGAGCGCTTCCGCACCCGTTTGCGCAACGTCGCTTCCATACTTCTTATGGAAGCCACCGCTGATCTGGCCCTCGATGAGCAACCGCTGCGCACACCACTCGAAAGCGCAACAGGCGAGGCACTCGCGCAGCCAGTGGTCTTCGTGCCCATACTGCGTGCAGGACTGGGTATGCTCGACGCCGCGCTCGAACTCGTCCCCGAAGCATTGGTGGGGCATCTCGGCGTGTTTCGCGACGAGGAAACTCTCGAGCCGGTGGAGTACTACGCGAAATTCCCTCCGCAGCTTCCGGAGTCCACCGTGCTGTTGCTCGATCCCATGCTCGCCACCGGAGGAAGCGCAATAGCCGCTGTCAACCGCTTGCGTGCTCGTGGGGCGGGGGACATCCGGCTCGTTGTGCTGATCGCCGCCCCCGAAGGTCTCGCCGCGTTTACCACCGCCTGTCCCGATGTGCCGGTGTTCACCGGCGCGGTGGACAGGCAGCTCAACGAGCGTGGGTACATTTTGCCGGGCTTGGGCGACGCGGGCGACCGCCTCTTCGCCACGATGTAGCCACAGTCCGGCACCGCGCATGCACCGTCCACCACGGTATCGGACGAGTTCGCTCACCATCACGCTGCTGTTGCATGCCGCGATCATGACTGTCGCGGCGCTGTTGTCCCTGCCACTGCCCGAGCGCAAGCCCGACAACGACGTTGAATTGCAGTTCCTTCCATTATCCCCATCCCCGACACCCGTACGCGTGCCGCAGGCCTCGGCACGTCGCTCCGTGCCGGTACCTTCCACACGCGGGCATTCGGAGCCCGTAACGAAACCCACCCCGCCCACAAGCACGGAAACCGAGCAATCGCAGCCCGATGCGGCAAGAAATACGGACGATGTGGTGGAAATCCCCGCGCGCACGTGGCAGCCACCTCCGTCGCCCTTCGACAGCGCATTGACACCCGAGCAGGCCTGGGGCTTGCTGGACAGCTTGCTGCGCGAACATCCGGAATTCCGTGACATGGTACTCCGTGAAATGCTCGCGGGTCAGGGCTTTGTGCGGGACTCGCTGCCGCCGGTGTCATTCCATCTTGAGGATGTGATGAAATTCGAGAAATTCCTCCCGTCATGGATGTACGAACTCGGCCGGCAACAGGGGTTGCACGGAGGAAACTATCACCCCGTGTATGGACATCGCAATCCCTCGCAATACAGCGGCCCGAGCGTGAATATTTTCGGCCTGATCGATTTCCTGCGGGGATTGCTGAGCGGTAAGTAGAAAGCGGGAAAGAAGAGGGGACTGATCGTCGCTTCGGGAGGCCGACGAGCGCCGAAGGTCAAGTACACAACAGATGATTATCGCCCCGCAAGCATGCAGGGCAGGCATTTCGCATGCCGGAGGCGCTGCCGCCCTCGGTATCAGGCGATGCGAGTGGACATGCATCGGAGGAAAAAGCAACGGCGCCGCTCCCGAGGGAACGGCGCCGTTGCGCATGGGAGCGATGACCGTTTAGCGGGTCAAGGTCATCTGAATGCTGCTGCTTCGCGAACCCGAACGCAACACGGCATTGTACACACCGCTGGGCAAGCCATCGGCGCTGAAGTTCAGCGTGTGCGTACCGGCACCGCGATGGCCATCCACCGGCGTTGCAACCACGCGACCGAGAGCATCATACACTTCCAGGATCGTGTGGCCGGCCGTGGGCAGCGTGAAGCTGATCGTGGTCGACGGGTTGAAGGGATTCGGGTAGTTCTGCTGCAGACCGAACACATTCGGTGTGGGCAAGCCATTCGTGTTGTTCAACACGCTGTACTGCACTTGCACCGTATCCGAAGTGTTCACGCCGTCGTTGGCCACCACGCGGAGAATGTAGCTGCGACCGAAGAGCCCCGCGATGGAGTCCTGCGTCGCCTCGTTTTCATAGGTGACGTAGGTCCACGTGACGCCGCCGTCGGTGCTGAGCCAGGTCGTGTACCAGAAACGCGAATCGCCGTCGGCATCCGTGGCGGTCCAGCGCGCCTGGAATTTCTCGCTCTTCACCGGTTGGCCATTCACCGGATATTCGAAGCTCACCACCGGCTTGGTGGCGGAAAGCACGCGTTCGGCAACCACATTGCCTTCCTTCTCAACGACAACCTTGCGTGCGTCGTCGGTGTACGGAATGACAAAGGCGAAATGCTCGACATCCATGCGCGGATCATCGCTGGTCAAGGCATCAACCTCGTCGAGACCGAGCGCGCGGAAGGTCGGGGCGTAGCGGTAGGTTGCGATTTCCTGGTTGCCCGCATCCAGCACCTTGAAAGTATGCGTGGCGTACTGGGCTTCCACCATCGACGAAGGCGTGGCGGATTCGAGACGCATCCACGGGCCGAAATCAAAGGCGCCGTTGGTCTTCGTCACGTTGCCTTCGATGAACAGCGCTTTCGGCACCACACCCTTGCTGAGCGTGGACTTGCTGCGCGTGAATTGATCGTAGGCGGTGAAAAGCTTGTTGTACTCGAACTCGCTGACCCAGAGGTAGTAATCGTAGTTCGGCGAAGGCGTCTGGCTGCCGCCCATGAAGCACTTGGCTTTCATGCGACGGGAAACCTTGTTGTCGAAATTCGCCGACATGATGCGGCCACTGGCCACATCGATACCACCGAACACATCGGCGGCGATGAAGTTCTCGATGTACTGCTCCTTCTGATCGATGTTGTCCGGATCGAGATCCTGACGACGCAGATTGAAGGAATGGCCCAGCGTGTGAACGAGATGCTTGTTGTGATCCGTGCTCGCCAC
>JAMIQH010000017.1:0-4558 GCA_035914695.1 Bacteroidota bacterium
GCTCGGTATTCTGTCCGAAGCGCTGCATTCCGGTCTGGATTTGCTCGCGGCTCTCATCACCTTGCTCGCGGTGCGTGTGGCCGATCGTCCGGCGGACGAGGAGCATCAATTCGGCCATGGAAAATTCGAGAACCTGTCGGCGCTGTTCGAAACCCTGCTGCTGCTTGCTACGTGCATGTGGATTCTCTATGAGGCCTGGGAGCGGCTGAGTTCGGGAGCCGTGCATATCGATCTGAACGTGTGGGCGTTCGTCGTGGTCATCGTGTCCATCATCGTGGATATCTCCCGCTCGCGGGCGCTGATGCGCGTGGCGCGCAAATACAACAGCCAGGCGCTGGAGGCGGATGCGTTGCATTTTTCCAGCGACATCTACTCCTCGCTGGTCGTGCTCGTCGGCCTGGTGTCGGTGGCGGTGGGCTTTCCCGCGGCCGATGCCATCGCGGCCGCAATCGTCGCCGCCATTGTCATCGGTATCAGCGTGCGCCTCGGCAAACGCACGATCGATGGCCTGCTCGACCGGGTTCCGGAGGGCTCCGAACAGCGCATCCGCGAAGTGGTGATGGACGTGGATGGTGTGGAGAGCATCCGTCGCCTGCGTATCCGGCCCTCGGGCGGCGCGTTGTTCATCAATCTCGTGATTGGCATTCAACGCACCGCGTATTTCTCCACCGCGCATGATATCGTGGACAAGGTGGAGGAAGCGGTGCTCGGCGCCCTGCCGCGTTGCGACATCCTTGTGCACGCCGAGCCGGTGGTGGGCGTACGAGAGAAGTTCGCCGACAGCATCGAATGGCTGGTGCGCCAGCATGGTGTGCGTCCCCACAATTTGCAAATTCTGTGGGTGGACGACAGCTATGTATTGGATTTCGACATCGAATTCCCCCAGGGCACTTCCTTCCGTGAAGCCCACGACATCGCCTCGCAGGTGGAAAACACGGTGCGTGAAGCCATGCCCACGGTGGGGCAGGTGCACATCCATCTTGAAGAGGACAGCGTCACCGCCACGCCGGGTCGCGATGCCAGCGCGGAGGAAGGCGCCCTGCTCCATCGTCTGGGCGAGGTGCTCGCCGCCCATCCCGCTGTGCGCGATGTCGGCGCGATTCGCTGCTACACCACTCCCGACGGGCTGAAAATCAGCGCCAGTTGCTCCCTCCCCGCCAGCATGTCGCTTGCTGCCATGCATGCCGAGGTGGACGCACTCGAGAGCGCCGTCAAGGCGGTGGATGCGCGCATTCGCAAGGTGTTTCTCCATGCGGAGCCGGGCGAAACGGCCTGAGATCCTTCCGGTCGTGAGGTCAATGCGTGAGAACGGTCCCGAGTGTGTCGAGTAATATTCCGCGCTCCTGTTGCCACTGCAACGCCGGCGCATGAGCAAGGCAGTGCTCGCGGTACTGCTTGAGGCGCTCCGGGGAGTGCAGCAATTCCGCCAATGCGAGCGAAACCGCGTGCGCATCATCGGCAGGCACAATGCTTCCCACATCGAGCGCACGCACAACACGGGCGATTTCCGGGAGGTCGCTCCCAAGTACCGGCACACCCGCGGCAATGTATTCGAAGAGTTTGTTGGGCAAACTCAGACGATAACTGAGTCCTACATCCTCGATCAGACATAATCCCACATCGGCCGACGCCGTCCACTCCAGCAACTCCGCCGAGGGAACAGCGGGAAGGATATGGACGCTTTGCGCGCAACCCTGGCGACGCGCTTCCTCCACCACCTCGCCGGACATGGCCCCATCGCCGAGAAACACCAGCGCGCAATCCGGCACCGCCGCCACCACGCGCACGGCGAGCAAGGCGCCGCGGCCCCGCTGTATGCCGCCTTGCGAGAGAACGATGTGCTGCGTGGCGGATATTTTCAGCACCTGACGAATACGGTCGGTTTTTTCCCGGACAATACGCTCGGGAAGATTCCGCAACACGCGCACGTTGTATCCATCCTTGCGCAGAATGTCCGCAATAGACTCATTCACCGTGAACAGCATCGCCGCGCGACGCGCGTACATACGCAGCACGGTGCGCCAGAATCGCTGCGTCAGCATGCGCCCATGCAGCGCCGCGATATCGGTGTAGAGTTCGCGGGAATCGAACAGCAGCGGCACAGTGCGCGCCCGGGCCGCTCGTGCGGCCACCGGCAGGGAATACAGATCCGAGGCGAAGTACAGGTCGGCGTTCAGCGCCTTCGCGAGCGCCCCACCGCGACGCCAGAACGCGGGCAGTGAACGTCGCAGCGACGGATGCTCGGGCTCAAGTCGATGCACCGTCACTTCCCCGGGCGCAACGACCTCGCTTCCATGCAAGGCGAGCACGTGCACATCGTAGCGTTCCGCAGCCGCCATGGCGAATCGCCGGAGACGTGAATCCCGCGCAATGTCCCCGACGAACGTGAAGCAAATACGCTTCCGGCCGGACATAACGGCGTCAGATATTGATGGAGAGTGCGATGGTATGCGCGGTGCCGAAACTTTCGCTGAACGGCGTGTACGCGTAGTCGAAGCGCAGATTGTGGTATTTCACACCGGCTCCGAAAGACACATCCTTGATGTCGAAGCCGCTCTGATAGCCGAGACGCGCATACACGGCGTCGCTGTAATCGAACTCCGCACCGAGCTGCACATGTGTCACCTCATCGTCGAACACATGCATTGCGCCGCCTGTCACGGTGAACACGCTGTTGAGCGACGGGATGTCGGCGTCCCACGCCACTCCCGCGCGCAGCAATGCGGGCAAGGTGGTGGGCAGCGCGCGCAATTCGGACATGGATCCGAGATTTGCCACAGCCAATCCAAACCGTAGGGTGCGCAGTTCACCTTCCTGCAGCGGCGCGACTGACACGCCAACATCGAAGGCGTAGCCATCGGCTGCGTCGGTGTAGATTTTTTCCAACACGTATTTCACACTCGCGCCAACGTGCACGCCCTCGGCGATGCCGAAGGCCGCGCTGAGCCCGCCGGCGAAATTGCGCGAATCGAAGGTGCCTTCGGGATCACCGGGCCGCTGACGAATTTCAATGCCCTCCACGCTGGTCAATCCCATGTGTACGCCCAGCGTCCAGGCCTTGAATGGCACCACCACACCCAGATACTCCGTGCTCAAATCTTGCACCCACTCGTTGTGCATGATGGTGACCGAGGCTTCGGTGTCGTCCGCAACCAGCGCGGGATTGTAGTACATGGCGGCGCCGTGATCCGCCACGGCCACGCCGACATCGCCCATGGCGATGGCGCGCGCGTCGGCGCCGATTTTCAAAAAGGACAATCCCGCACCGCCGGCTTGCGCCCGCAGCAACGTGGGAGTGACGAGAAGTATGAAAAGGAACGGGGCTATTCCACGAAACGTCATGTGCGGATCCAGTATGTTAGAACGACACCACGAAGGAGAGAACATGCGTGGGCGACGGCGCGACGGGTTCAAGGATGAATGCGTAATGAATCACCGGTTCGAGCTGCGCTATCGGCTGCATGACCGAAAAACCGAATGTGGGACGCGCATCGATACCGCGGTCGGACAAATCCAGCCGCTCCACGCCGGCGCGCAGCGTGAACTGCGGGGCGAGGGGATATTCCGCACCCACGCGGGCAAGATACGTATCCGCACCGATCTTCTCCACTTCCACCGACGCGAGCGCCCCGTTATCCGGCAGCGTATAGCCCACGCCGAGGCGGTACACGCGCGCGAAGGGATCCTCGGTGCTGTTGCCGCGCTGCGGTCCGTACAACTCGCTCGTATCCCATTTGTACTTGCTCAGCAAATCCTGCACCACGAGGGCGATGCGCAGCGAAGAGGAAAGCTGATACAACGCTCCGATATCCACACCGAAGCCCGATGAGGTGATGCCCTCGTAGAGTCCGCTGTAGAAAAACTTCGCGTTGAATCCCACCGCGAGACGGTCGGAAAACCGCGTGCCGAAGTTCACGTAAAACTGATTTTCGAACACACTGAGCATTTCCGTGGGAGCCCCATCGCTGTCGCGACCCTGTATCGTGCCGTCTCCCGCGTGTATCCATCCAATGGACACGCCGGAAATGGACTGCACACCGGGTTCGGCCGCATACACGCGCGCCTCGGGATCCTTGATGCGTATCGTCTGCGTGTAGCTCACCTGATTGAACCTGCGGTCCAGAGCGAGAAAGGCGTACGAGCCGTGCAGCACATGGCCTTCCTGAAACGCGCTCAACGCCGGATTGTAATAGCTCGAAATGGTTCCGCTATGGACGGTGCTCAGCGCATTGCCCATGCCCTGACCACGCGCCCCGAAGCCCATGCGAGTGAATGCGCCCGCCGCGCCGTCCTGTGCCGCCATCCAGCCCGTGCTTGCAAGGAAAAGCAATATGCCTGCGAAGATGCGATGCTTCATCATTGCCTCCCCTACTGCAATACCACGATCTTGGTCCACACGGGATCGCGATCGTCGATGGTGAGCTGAATGTAGTACACGCCGTTCGCCACGCGTGCGCCGTCGTCGGTCGTGCCGTTCCAGATTTCGTCGTGCTCGATATCGGGCGTGCGCGAGGCGTTGCGGAGCAGCGTGCGCACGGGCATCATGGCGAAATCGTAA
>JAMIQH010000018.1:0-7726 GCA_035914695.1 Bacteroidota bacterium
CCTGCGCACCACTGCCTTCGTACTGGCTTCGCGCACGCTCCTCGTCGAAGGAGAGATCACCATTTTCCATCCAGCTCAGCGTCTGTTCGCTGGTCCAATAGTGGATGCGCATGCTTCCGGAGCCCGACGCGTCGAGCGTGGTTTCCTGTTCGTAATGCAGGCAGCCGGGCAGCAGCAACAATGCGAGCAACGCCGCGGCGGAAAACTTCCACGATTTCATCATACTCTCACCGAGTGGTTTCTATCAGAATTTGTACTGTGCGACAGTAGAAGCGACCTTCAGGCAAAGCATTGTCGAAGAGCAACATTGATTCGCCCACGCCTTCCGAGCGTATGGCCCTGCCACGGATGCGCGTTGCCAATGCATCCTTCACCGAAGCGGCACGGCGTTCGGACAGAGCTTTGTTGTATTCCTCACTGCCCAGTCGATCGGTAAAGCCGCGCACCAGAATGGTGGAACGTTCGGTGAGACGCGGTGCGACGCGCTCCAGCAGCATCTCATTGGCGGCACCCATTTCCGAACGATCGAAATCGAAAAGAATGAGTGAAATCTTTTCCACCGTTTTGTCGGGAAGCTGTTCGAGCTGCTTTTTCTCCAAACTCACAAAGGAAACCGGTATCCGCTGCGGAGAGGTCGTCACTTCTCCGCCGCGCTTGTCCTTTGCATACAGCGTGAACACCAAGGGCTCATTCCCTTTGGGCAGTGCCCCGCTGTAATCGCGCCAATTCCAGGGGATGGAATCGGGGTACGTGGCGAAGCCGTCCGCATCACGCAGCACACGTTCACCCTCACGCACCTCGAAACGCCATCGCTCCAACCCGGCCTCGGCGGTGATGGACGGGAAAAAGCGCACGTTCGCCGGTTTGAGCACTTGCTGCACATCCTCGATTTCAATCGGCATCAGTAGCGCCGGATCACTGGAAGCGATTTCCACACGGCGATTTTCTTCACGACCCTCGGGACTGCGCGAACTGGATGGGGCCGCTGGCAGAGCACGTCCCAGCACAATAATCCTTCCCTCGGCGATACCCCACACCTCCCGCAGATAGCGTGACACGGCTTCGGCGCGGGAACGTCCGAGCGTGCTGTGTTCGCTGCCATCGGTGCAGCCGGTCAGAGTCACGCTCGCATTGCTGTGCCGCGTCATGCGGGAGCCGAGAATGTTGAGGAAGTGGTGATAGCGTGCAAGCGTTTCGTCTGGAAGCGACTGCGTCTCGAAACTGCTCGCTTGCTCGCGGGTGAGGGCCGCATAGCGCGAGGGAATATCGGCGCTGCCTTCAGCGAAAAACACATAGGGCAACAATGGCAGGGTTTCGCGTCGAGTATATTCCTCGATGGTCAGGCCTCCGCCGCCGGCATCTCCGCTGAGCACCGAGAAATCGCGTAAATCTGTGGATACCGCCGCATCCAGCGCCAATGTCGGTTCATCTTTACGCAGCAGAAAATCGTGCGTCACTTCTCCGTACACGGATTGTGTGAGAAAATCGAAGCGTTCGCTGTCGGCCTTGTACGGTGCGGCAGCCTCGGCGGTGACGCGATACACCGCTCCCGCTGGAAGCACCACCACGTACTCGCCGGAGTACGCATTGCTCTGCAGGGAAACGAACTCACGCTGTGTGGTTTCATCCACCACGAGGATCCTCGCCCCCAGTGGAGTGCGCGTGCGCGCGTCGCGCACCGTGCCCGACAACACGATGACGGCGCCCGGCGGAAATGGATTGGGCTCGGCGCGGTAAAGATCGTAACCACCGAAGCCACCATCACGGCGCGAACTGAAAAACACAATGGAACCCTCGGCGGCAAGACTGAAGAATTCGTCGTCGCCTTCGGAATTCAAGGGCTTACCGACATTTGTGGGCTGCGACCAACGCTCGCCGATCAGACGGCTGACGAACATGTCCGTGCCACCCAGTCCCGGATGCCCATCACTGGCGAAATACAACGTTTTGCCATCGCGCGCGATACAGGGCGAGAGTTCATCGCCATCGGTGTTGATCGGTGCGCCGAGATTCACCGGCACGCGCCACATCCCGGCATCGTCCATCCACGTCATCCAGATGTCCAGCCCCCCCAGCCCCCCCGGACGATCCGCTGCGAAATACACTGTCCGGCCATCGGCTGTGGTGCTGGGATGCGATTCCCAGGCGGTGGTGTTCGCGGGAAAGCCGATGTTGCGTGCCTCCTGCCACTCCCTGCCCTGAATGCTGGAAACGTACAGATCCGATTTCCCCTGACTGTCGTCGCGATCCGTCGCGGCGAAATACAACGTTTGACCGTCGGCGGAAAATGACGGCGAGCCCTCATTCGTCGCGCTGTTGATGCGATCGGGCAAGCGTCGTGCGAGCATCCAGAATTCACCGTCGAGCGCGCTCTCGTAGACATCGCGATCGACGGGCATGGAGGTGTTGCCGCGCGTGAACACCAGGCGCTGACCGTTGGCCGTGACGCTGGGTGAAAATTCGTCGCGCTCGGTGTTCACCGCTCCACCGAGATTGGAAATTTGTACCGGATACTCGCGGATAACAGCCGGTGGTGTCGAGGAACAGGCGGCAAACAGCACGGCGCCGAGAAGCATGTATGGCAACAAACGCGTCATGGATACCTCAATGACAGGATGGACTACGGCCTGCGCACAACGCACGCGCATACCGCGGCGCGTGCCGCGATATGCGTGTGGAGGGTGTGTGCGACTCGATGTCACGATTCCTGCGTCCATGCGCACTTCATTGCCACGAAGGTGCCGCATGCCTGGATATGGCCGTGAATCCCCCGTGTACGGGGCGGATCAGGCCGTCGGCGCGGGTTTGCGCAACAGGATGGAATCGATAATGCCGTACTCGCGCGCTTCGTCGGCCAACATGTACTTGTCGCGATCGGAGTCCATGGTGATCTGGTCCATGGTCTTGCCCGTGTGCTTCGCGATGATGGCATACAACTGTTCGCGTGTGCGCAGCATTTCCTTGGTGTAAATCTCGATGTCGGAGGCCTGGCCCTGCGTGCCGCCCATGGGCTGATGGATCATGATGCGCGAATGGGGCAGCGCGATGCGCTTGCCCTCGGCTCCGCCCGCCAGGAGAATCGCCGCCATGCTCGCCGCCATGCCGATGCAAATCGTGGACACCGGCGGACGGATGTACTGCATGGTATCGTAAATCGCCATGCCCGACGACACGCTGCCGCCCGGGCTGTTGATGTACATGAAAATATCCTTCTCGGCATCCTCGGACTCGAGGAAAAGCAACTGCGCAACGATCAGACTTGCGATATGGTCGTCGATGGGCGTGGCGAGAAAAATGATACGCTCGCGCAACAGACGCGAAAAAATGTCCCAACTACGCTCACCGCGGCCGGTTTGCTCGACGACGATGGGAACCAGTTGATCCGTCGGCGGCATGCCGCCACCGCTCATGGATGTGAGACTATGGAAATCGAAGGGATGCGGTGCCATGCTTATCCTCGTTGTTCTGTGGATGAATCGGCGTCCGCGGCTTCCTCGTCCTCGACGGGAGCATCGTGCGCGTGGTCGTGATCGTGATCATGTCCATGCTCGTATTGCGCCATGGCGTCCTGGAACGAGAGCGGAGTGGTTCCAACGTGAGAAATGTCGTTGTCGTCCACTTCCTTGATCTCCGCGGAGGCGAGGAGGAAGCGAAGCAATTTTTCCACGAGAATATTCTGCGTGTACTGCGGCGAAGATTTGTAGAATTCCACCAATCGCTCCGGTGGGATGCCATACACCTCGCTGTCCTTCCGCGCCTTTTCCAGAACATCCTCATCCTCGAGTTTGATTCCCTCCAACTCGCTGATGGAATCGCGGAGGAACATCCAGCGTGCGATGAATTCAGCCTCGGGGGTACGATACTTGCGGTATTCCTCATGATTGAAATCATCCGGCAGCCGTTTCCCGGGTTGGCGTTCGGTGAGGTCCTTCACCATATCGTCGAGAATGCTGTTCAACAGCGAGGGAGGGATGTCGAAATGGTTGTGCTTGATAATCTCGTTGACCAAGTCGTTTTCCAGTTGGCGCTCGTAGCGGTCGCGCCACAGGTCCTCCAGTCGTCCGCGGATTACCGTGCGCAGGGCATCGACGGATTCGGCTTCGCCATTGGAAATTTCCTTGGCGAAGGCGTCGTCGAGTTCCGGCAGCGTGCTGCGCTCGACGCGGAGCACCTTGATACGCCAACGCTCGACATGTTCGTGGTCCTCATGTTGATGCGTGAACTCGACATCCTTTTCCTCACCCACGCTCAGGTTGTAGAGTTCGGAAGCAAGATCGCTATTCACATTATCATCGGACAGATCGACCTTCATATTATCGTTGCCTTTACCGGGAATAACCTCCCCTTGCGCATCGAGCATCTGAATATCGATGGTGACGAGGAAGGATTCGTCTTCGGGCTTGTCCGCCGGCTCGAGCTGTCTCCGCGATTTGCGCAGGGCGAGGATTTCGTCATCCAATTCCTCTTCGGTGACGGTATGAACGAGGCGTTCAAGTTGCAGGCCCGTGTAATCCTTGGCCACGACCTCGGGTGCCGTTTCATAGTCCACTTTGATGGACAGCGTCGACCCCGGTTCGTACGCCATGTCGTGGAGCACAGGTTGACCGATGGGCGTGATGTTGCGCTCTTCGAGGGCGGTCTTGAAAAAATCGTTGGAGAGCTTCTCGATGACCTGATACTCGATGGCCTGCCCGAAGCGTTTGCGGATGATTTGCATGGGGACCTTGCCGCGACGGAAGCCGGGAAGGGAGATATTGCGGGCTTCTTCCCGATAGGCCTTCTCGAAATGGGGCGCAAGTTCCTCGTACGGAACGTTGATTTCGATTTCGTGCGCGACGTCGGATTTCGATTTGATAAGAACTTCCACGTGAACTCCTCGGAGGAACAATAAACAGTTGGTGCGAATGGGGGGACTCGAACCCCCACGGGTTGCCCCACCAGATCCTAAGTCTGGCGCGTATGCCAATTTCGCCACATTCGCGGCGTACGATCCTGTTGAACATTCGATGCAACAGGTCAATCCTAGCTAAGCAAAATACGGGATTTTCACGACTAGACAAAGGAATCCGGCGATTTCGGAACGCATCTGATCCGATTCCCGGATGGGTCTTTATTTGCAAGCCACTGAGTGCGACATTTAGTCGAACTCAGTGACATTCTGTTTTCGCACATTGCGGAAATGCTTGCGTTTTTATCATTCTTGTAGTATATTTACAACAATATGAAGCAGCGCCCTGTCGGACCCATCGCCGCCGCGTGGCGGAAGCGAAAGTACTCCGCCCTCAAAATCCTCGACATCCCGGATACCGCGTTGCCCGGATCCCTGTCGATGAGCCACACGCGATGCGGCAACCCCAACTGTCATTGCGCTCACGACCAGGGGCATCCCGCCTGGTCCCTGACCTTCATGTCCGACGGCGTCAAACGCGTTATCCGCATCCCCAACGAATGGGTCGAGGAAATCCAGCGTCGGGTCGACACCGGACGCCGTCTCCAGGATGCCCTCCGTGAGGTGCTCACCGCCAACGCGGAACTCCTCGCCCTCGAACGCGCTCAACGGCCCCGTCGCGCCAAACCCAAACAACAATGACCCATGCCACCCTCGGTGGAATCAAGCACTACATGCGCCGGTCTCTCGGGCTCGGCGCGTGGCTCGACTCCCCGGGGGATGGACGCGTGGCGATGGAGATCACCGCGCGCGATCTGATCTGGGCCTTGCTGGCCAGCACCCTTCTGCGCATCGGCAGCGCCCTGGGTGCGGCGCGCACCCTGACGAATGCCTCGCAGCGGAGCACCGGACTCGTACACACCTTTGGCGATGATACGCTGCACTACTTCACCGAACGCCTGAGCGTCGATGCCCTGCGACGGACACTCTATGGGCTGGCGCGGCGCATCAAACGCATGAAGGTCTTAGAGAACACTGCCCACATCGGATTGGCGATCGACGGAACCGGAGTCGGAAAACTGACCAAGTGCTGCTGTCCGTGGTGCCTGCCCGTGCGCAACAGCGCGGGCACGGTCCTCGGATACACCCATAAACTGACGGCTTTGAGCATTGCCGGGGTCGGTCTTCCGCTTTTGCTCGATATGGAGCCCTACGGTCCGGCCGACAGCGAGTACGGAGCCGCGCAGCGCTTGCTGCGACGGGCCAACGATCTTCTCGGCCGCGGCTTCGCCGATTATCTGGTGGTGGACGGGGGCTTTCCCACCGCTCCGTTCCTGCATGCGGCCACGGCACTGCACATGCCGATCATCGCACGATTGAAAGGGAATCTCCCCTCCATTCTCCAGCAGGCCGAACAGCGCTTTCACCTCGATCCTCCGTGTGATCGCTACAAGGAGGGGGAGGACACCTTCGAACTTTGGGATGAACGCTTCCCTCCATGGGACGCCCTCGATTGGACATCGGTGCGCGTGTTGCGCTACCGGCAAACCAAGCCCGACGGGACGGTGATCGAAGCGATGTGGCTGACCAATATTGCCAAGCGCACCATGGGCAGCCGCAATCTGGTACGGGCGGCAAAGGCACGCTGGGAGATCGAGAACGAAGGCTTCAACGTCACCAAGAATCAGTACCACTTCGCGGTCAATCGACATCATCAGGGAAACAGCATGATGGTGCAGTGGTTGCTGACGTTCCTGGCCATCAACATCGAGCGACTCTACCGCATCCGCTATCTCCATCGCGGGACGCATCCCATCATGGAGAGCATCACGTTGTGGAATGCCTTGTGGGCGTCCCTGGAGCCACGCCACTGGTATTGGGGCAGGGCGCCTGGATAACAAGGGGAACGGTCCGCAACGACCCACCTGAACTGTATCTTGCCGACGGACACACCGCCATCCGATCCCGATCTGATGGGAGGGAGGCAATTCTCGCTGCGCTCGAAAACCTCCCACATGCTATGCTGGCATCGGCCTCCGACACCTCGACAACAGCGACTTGCGTGAATACAACGCGCAAACAGGGCCGCAACTCCTTGTGGGATCGGCGTTTCCCCATGGCTGCCGAAATCGCTGGTCGTTGTGACTTGCATTGAAAGTGGATTCGTGATAGATTAGCTTCATGTACTCAAAGGTAATCCTTCTTGTCATACTGATTTCTTTCTCAAGTTCGATGACCATCCCGTGCAGCGAGATGCTATTCGGCATATCCGGCCAGACAAGGTCTGAAACCACGTACAATCAAACGACAGGGAGTACAGGTGAATTACACCCCGAGCGTACTCGTGAGCGTCACACAGACATATGCACATGTCCATGTCACATACCCTTTCTGACAGGTGAATACCTCGCATTGCGTGGTACGGCTATCGTTGCACCAACCCACATCTACGCTAGTCTCAACGCCTGCCCAGGCACCCTCCCAGATATCTTTCATCCTCCTGTTCTGATCTGAAGTCGCGCCTGAACGCGCAATTCCGCGCCGATCAGGACGTTACGCTGCACTGAAGCAGTGCCGTACGGTTCCAGCGTCTGCTCAACGCTTTCCGTACGGATTCGCCGCTGCGCTGATTCGGCAACAGTCTCCATTCACAGCCCGTGCCTGGAACACATGCATGGCACCAGGAGGATCCTCCATATGATCGAAGGTATCATTCGTTTTTCAATACGCAACAAGCTCATGGTGAGCCTGTTCACTCTTGCCCTCCTGACGGGTGGCATTTTCGCGATGCTCGGACTTCCGATCGACGCTGTTCCCGACATCACCAACAATCAGGTC
>JAMIQH010000019.1:0-1913 GCA_035914695.1 Bacteroidota bacterium
GCCAGGGCTGACCCGGATCGAAATACAGCCCCAGCCCGATCACATGCACGGGGATGTTGCGTCCCCAGGCATAATTCACCGCCTGCCGCAATGTGTAGTCGGAGGAATTGTCCACACCGTCGGTGAGCAGGATAATGACGCGCTTCCCCTGCTTCTGTTCAAGAAGCGTGGCCGCGGTGACAACAGCGTCGTAAATGCTCGTGCCACTGCGCAATTCCATGCCTGCTACCGCGTCCTCGAGCGCACGCACATTGCTGGTGAATCCCTGCTCGATCAACGTCTCGGCCGCGAAACTCGCAAACAACGCCTCGTCCCCCGCGCGGAGCTTGTGAAAGGCCTCCACAAAAACCCGCTTCGCCGTGCGCCATTTCACACTGTCATCGTCCTTGGTGGTCGTCCCTTCCTTGAACGCCATGCTGATGCTCACGTCCATGAGAAAAACCAGCGTCACCTTGTCGGCCGGCTTCAGATCGCCGCAATCCACCTCCAAGGGCAGCATGCGCACGCCATTCTCATGCACCATGAAGGCATCCTGCGGAATGGAGTCCATGGTGGCGGAATTGTCGAGAATTTCGAAGGGAATCTCGATGTCGGGATAATTGGTGAATACCGGTGAGCCGAGCAGCAGTCGGTATTGCGCGGTGGCGGGCGTGGCGAGGCACGCGAACAACACGAAAAGCAGCGGATGGAAAATCCACCCGCCGCGGCGATCAGTACGGAGCGCGATCATCGTATTCATGGCCAGTCCTTTCGCAATCCGAAGCATACAACGTATGACACTGCGCGAATGCCAAATGTTACGATGGATGCAACATCGGCGGGCGCTTATCGGGTATCGATCGACACCTCCACGCGCCGGTTCAGCGCGCGGCCTTCATCGCTTTCGTTGCTCTGTGCCGGTTGGCTCTTGCCGTAGGCGTTGACACTGATCTGATCGATGGGCACGCCGAGCGCCTTCAGCACGGCACTTACCGCCGCGCCCCTGCGGCGCGACAGCGCCACATTGTACGCTTCCGTGCCCATGTCATCCGTATGAGCGTTGAGGATGATGGTGAAATCGGCCTTGCTCTCCTGCAACGGCGCGATGCGGTCGCGTACGAATCGCTGCAACATTTCGCGATACTGCTCGAGCACATCGGCCTTGTCGAATTCGAAATAGGCGATGCTCACATCCTGTTTGGGAAGCTGCGAGTCGTCCTCGGTGCGCACGGTCTGGGGCTTGCCCATGCCAATGCTCTTGCGATGCTCGTTGTAATACAACGTCGCCGGTACGTTGATGCTCGTTCGCACGGTATCGTACCCTTCCGCGATCGCAGTCACATCGTATCCCGCACCCAGGGTGGTGCGGAATTCGAAACGGCCATTGCGTCCCGGACGCACCGTGAATGGCGCACCTTTGTCGGGACGCACGTGCAACGCCGCCCCGGCGATGCCCATGGTGGTCAAGGTGTCGAACACCATGCCGCGCACGTAGTAGGTGTACATGGTGCTGTCTTTGTAGGGATTGGGCCACACGGCGTACACATCCAGCTTGCCGCGGCCACCATTGCGCGAGGAGGCGATGAACACGGTGTCCTCCTTCGGCGAGAGTCGGAAGAACATATCGTCGGCGGGAGAATTGAAGGGCTGGCCGATATTCTGCGCGGGCGTCCACTTGTCGTCCTTCACCAACACCGAACGGAAGAGGTCCATGCCGCCCATGCGCGCGTGGCCATTGCTGGAGAAAAAGAGGTCGGTGCCATTGGGCGCCAGCGTCGGGCTTTTCTCGTCGCCACCGGTGTTCACTTCCGGTCCCAGATTGCGGGCGGGGCCCCATTTGCCATTGCGCAGGCGCTTGCAGCGCCAGATGTCCGTCCCACCCTGCCCTCCGGGGCGATCGGAAGCGAAAAATAGATACACGCCATCCATCGAGA
>JAMIQH010000020.1:0-5172 GCA_035914695.1 Bacteroidota bacterium
CGCGGACAAAGAAAATGAATCCGTGTCCAAGACACTGGAATACGCCTACGATGATTGGTGCATCGCACAACTCGCAGATGCGGTGGGCGCCCGGGACGACGCGGCCCGCTTTCTTGATCGCTCGACATACTACGCCTCGCTGTTCGATCCCGACCTTGGTTTCATGCGGGGAAAAAATCTCGACGGCAGTTGGCGCAGCCCGTTCAATCCCCGATTTTCCACACTCAAACAGCACGAATACACCGAAGGGAATGCGTGGCAGTATTCGTGGTACGTTCCGCATGATGTGGCGGGATTGCAGCATCTGATGGGCGGCCGCGAAGCCTTTGCACGCAAGCTCGATTCGCTTTTCGAACAGAGTTCGGATCTCGAAGGCACCGGCGCCACGGGCGACGTCACCGGGCTCATCGGCCTGTACGCCCATGGCAACGAGCCCAGCCACCACATTGCCTACCTGTACAACTATGCCGGACAGCCATGGAAAACACAGAAGCTCGTCCGACGCATCATGCGCGAGATGTACAGCGACAAACCCGACGGCTTGATCGGCAATGAGGACTGCGGGCAAATGTCCGCCTGGTATGTGTTCAGCGCCATGGGCTTCTATCCGGTCAATCCCTGTGGAGGCGTGTACGACATCGGCAGTCCCGCATTGGATCGCCTCGTGATCAACCTCGGCGAGGGGAGGCAGTTCATCATGCATGCGGAAAACAACAGCGACGAGAATGTGTACATTCAAAGCGCCACGCTCAACGGACAGCCCCTCGCACGTCCGGTGCTCTCGCATGCGGATATCATGCGCGGGGGTACACTGCATTTCGTGATGGGTCCACGTCCCTCCACACTCTGGAAGGAGCAGCGATGATACAGGAGTTGCGATTCCGTTTTCTCCTCCCTCTCCTGCTGCTGGCTCCCCTGGTTGCAACGGCCCAGAATCGTTGCGGAGTCGAGAAGGAGTATTTTCGCATTCAACCCCGCGGCTACCTCTGCGCCCGCACGGAGCATTCCATTGCCATCGATGGTCGCGCCGACGAGGAGGCCTGGCGCACAGCGCCGTGGACCGAGGATTTCGTGGACATCGAGGGCGAACGTTGCGCGCAGCCTCGATTCCGCACGCGCGTGAAAATGTTGTGGGATGAGGAGTTTTTTTACTTTTTTGCCGAAATGGAAGAACCGCACGTGTGGGGCACACTCACCGAGCGTGATGCGGTGATTTTCCATGACAATGATTTCGAGATCTTCCTCGATCCCGATCGCGACAATCACGAGTACTACGAGTTCGAGATGAACGCGCTCAACACGGTGTGGGATCTGTATTTGCCCAAACCGTACCGCGATGGCGGACCTGCCGACAACAGCTGGGACATCGCGGGCTTGCGCAGCGCGGTGCGCGTGCGTGGGACGCTCAACGATGCCCGCGACGAAGATCTGGGATGGACCGCCGAAATCGCCATCCCCTGGCGGGCCTTTACCCGCAGCGTGGTGCACCCACCGCTTGAAGGCGCCGTCTGGGCGGTGAACTTCTCGCGTGTGGAATGGCGCCATCGCCTGCGCGATGGCCGCTATGAAAAAGTCCCCGACACAAAGGAGGACAACTGGGTCTGGTCGCCGCAAGGCGTGGTGGACATGCATCGGCCGGAGAAATGGGGGCTGGTCCAATTCGTCGACCGCGTCGATGCGCAAAAGGAGCCGCCTGTCGACACCGAATACGACGCGCTCATGGCACTGCACCGTGTCTACTGGGCACAGAAGGCGTTCCACAAAGAACACAGGCGATGGGCCGCAGCGCTCACGGAGCTGACCGACGACCCCGCAGCACTGCGTATCGACGGGCGCACTCCGACACTGCGTCTCGATGGCGCTGGGTATCGCGCGGAATATTCGCTGCCGCGTCACAGCACGCATATCCCTGGAACCACGACCATCGGCATCGACCAGGAATCGCGCGTACATCGCGCCTACAACGCGGATAAGGAGTGATGTGCATGCGAAGCACGGTCTTCTCGCGGCTTCTTCTCCCGACGCTGCTTGTGCTGGCGGGCACACCGCTGTTCGCACAGTACCAACCCGAAGTGACCGAGCCCGCCATCATTCCCCGCCCCGCGCGCATGGTAATGCAGCCCGGTTCGTTCACAATAACAGCGGACACACGCATCCTCCTCGACACCGCCTTCGGTGGCGCCGCAGCCACCGCCCGCTACCTCGCGGATATGATCGGCGGCGTGTCGTCCTTCACCCCGCGCATCGAGACGGCAGCGGAGGAAGGCGGCGCAGGCAACAGCATCACCCTGCGGCTGCTCGCACCGACTGCTGAGAGTTCGCCCGAGGGCTACGCACTGCGCGTATTTCCCGGCGGTGTACTCATGAGCGCCACAAGCGAACAGGGGCTGTTTCATGCCGTGCAGACGTTGCGCCAACTGCTGCCCGCGCGTATCGAATCCCCCGCGTGGCGCGACACCACTCGCGCGTGGACGCTGCCGAACTGCCTGATCATGGATCGTCCGCGTTTCACATGGCGCGGACTGCTGCTGGATTGCTGCCGGCATTTCATGGATGTGGATTTCATCAAGCACACCATCGACATGCTGGCGTTGCTGAAAATGAATCGCCTGCACTGGCACCTGACCGAGGATCAGGGCTGGCGCATCGAAATCCGCGCCTTTCCCGAATTGACGCGTGTGGGCGCCTGGCGGCGCAACAAAGACGGCAGCACGTACGGCGGCTTCTATACACAGGAGCAGATACGCGAAATCGTGCGCTATGCCGCCGAGCGGCACATCACCGTCGTGCCCGAAATAGAAATGCCGGGACATGCGCTCGCCGCGCTGGCCGCGTATCCCCGGCTGTCATGCACGGGCGGGCCTTTCGATGTGGCCAATGATTGGGGCGTGTTCAAGGACATTTTCTGCGCGGGGAACGACGACACCTTCCGTTTTCTCGAAACCGTGCTTGACGAGGTGATCGCGCTGTTTCCCGCGGAGTACGTGCACATCGGCGGCGACGAAGCGCCGAAGTACCGTTGGGAGCACTGCGCGGCCTGCCAACGGCGTATGCGCGAGGAAGGCCTCGCCGACGAGCACGCGTTGCAATCCTGGTTCATCGCGCGCATCGAGCGCTACCTTCGTGCGCATGGGAAAAAGCTGATCGGTTGGGATGAAATTCTCGAGGGCGGGCTCGCGCCCAATGCCACGGTGCAATCCTGGCGCGGCATGGATGGCGCGCGCGCCGCGGCCAAAAGCGGACACGACGCCATCGTGTCCCCCACCAGCCACGCCTATTTCGACTACGATATCGCCAGCATCGACCTGCGAAAGGTCTACGGTTTCAAGCCGATTCCCGAAGGCCTCACACCTGAGGAGGCGCAGCATATTCTTGGCGGCGAGTGCAACATGTGGACGGAGCACGCGCCGCAGGAAATCGTCGAATCGAAAATCTATCCGCGCATGCTCGCCATGAGCGAAGTGCTGTGGAGTCCAGCCGAACGTCGCGACTGGAACAGCTTTCACGCCCGCGTGCGCCGCTACTACGAGCGGTTGGATTCACTCGGCGTGGGCTATGGCTATGAAGCGTCGCCAGTGCTCTTCGAACCGCAAGCAAGCGACAGCAGTCTGACGCTCGCATTGCGCAGCGGACAGGAAGGTCTGCAATTACTCTACGCCATCGGACAAGACGTCCAGAGTGGAACGCCCTATCGCACCCCCATCGTCCTGCGTGACAGCGGCACCGTCGCCGTTGTGGCCCTGGGGCCCGGCAATAAGCGCAGCGCAACGCACCGTCTGCGCTACGACCGGCACAAGGCCTTCCACGCCGCAATCACGCTTGGCACGGCGCCCCACGCGTCGTATACCGCCGGAGGCGCGCAGGCACTCACCGACGGACTGCGCGGCTCCACGGCATTTCGTGATGGCCGCTGGCAGGGACATGAGGAAGGTGATCTTGACGTGCTGCTCGATTTCGGCCGTGTGCTGCCGCTGCGGGAAATCCGCGCAGGATTTCTGCACTATCAGCAGGCATGGATTTTTCTCCCGCGCGCATGCCATTGGTTTTGGTCATCGGACGGCAAAGAGTTTTCTCCGCTCGGCACTTCCACCTTCGATGCCGATGATCGCGCGGAGAATGCAATGATACGCGAAGCAACCATCGATGGCGGCGGAGTACGTGCACGCTACCTGCGGTTGAAGGCCACGAGCATGGGCCGCTGTCCGGCCTGGCACGCCGGAGCCGGTGGGAAGGCGTGGATTTTCATTGATGAGATCATTGTGCGTTGAGCACACACAACAGCGAGAGCAACATGGCTACAGTACCGGGCGTTTCCCCCTCCACACAGTATCGCCTACCGTTCGCGGTAGTCACGGGGTTGTTCTTCCTCTGGGGTTTCATCACCTGCATGAACGACATCCTCATCCCGTATCTCAAAGGCGTGTTCGACCTCAATCACACGCAGGCGATGTTCGTGCAATTCGCCTTCTTCGGCGCGTACTTCGTGGGTTCGTTGCTGTACTTCCTTGTGTCCGCACGCACCGGTGATCCCATCGGACGCATCGGCTACAAGAACGGCATCATCGCGGGGTTGCTGCTGTCGGCCACGGGCACGGCGCTGTTTTTCCCCGCCGCGGAATTCGTGTCCTACGGCTTTTTCCTCGCGGCGCTGTTCATACTCGGCTTGGGCTTCACCATCCTGCAAATCGCGGCTAATCCGTACGTGGCCATACTCGGTGAGGAGCGCAGCGCATCGAGCCGCTTGAATCTCGCGCAAGGATTCAATTCCTTTGGCACCACCATCGCGCCGGTGATCGGAGGATTTCTCATTTTCCGCTATTTCGCCGGAGCGCACGTCACCGGTGCCGATGCAGTGAAAGTACCATATCTGGTGTTTTCGGGCATGTTCATCGTGATGGCGTTGGTGATCCGCTTCGCGCATTTACCGGAATTCGCCGGTGGACACAGCATAGAGCGCGGTGCCGGCGCTCTGCGTCACCGGCACACGGTACTTGGCATGCTGGCGATTTTCATGTACGTCGGCGCCGAGGTGAGCATTGGCAGCATTATGATCAGCTTCCTCGGGCTTCCGAGCATTGCGGGACTGGCGCACGCGGACGCGGGCAATTACGTGGCATTCTATTGGGGCGGATTGATGATCGGGCGTTTTCTCGGCGCGATCTCATTGAGCGG
>JAMIQH010000021.1:0-8736 GCA_035914695.1 Bacteroidota bacterium
ATGAGGTTCGTGAGGTCGTTGCGGTACGCGTTCACTCGCAACCACACCAGGTTGTCGCGCGCGTATTGCAGTCCGGCGTTGTACCCGTGCGAGGATTCCGCCTTCAATGTGGGTTCGCCTTTCACGATATATCCCACGCCGTTGTTGGGAAAATCGATGTACAGTTCGTTGATGCTCGGCGCACGGAAACCCCTTCCGTACGAAGCGCGCAATGTGAGTTGTTCATCCACCTTCCACACGCCGCTGACACGCGGCGCGAAGAAATTGCCGTACACGCTGTTGTTGGAAAAACGCCCGCCCACGGAGAGCATGACCGGTCCCATCGACCATTCGTCCTCCGCGTAGAGCACGTTGTTGTAATACGCCTTGCTGCGATTGTCGAGCCGGTCGCTTTCGGCACGCTCGGCGGTGTACTCGTAGCCCATGGTGACGATGCTGTTACCGTAGGGCGCTGTCGCGAATTGCAGGCGCGCGGTTTCGATGCGCTCTTTCGAGGCGTCATCGCGCAGCCGGTTGCCGGAGCGGGATTCCTCAACGGAACTGTGGTCGTTGGTGGAAATATGCGCCGTCGCGGAAAGCGAGGTCAGCGGCGAGAACGTGTAGCGGGCCGACGCTGTGCCGGTCCACTTGTCATTGCCGGCTATGTCGCGGAAGAACACGCTCGGATTGCCCGCGAGCCATTCGCTGCGGTCACGGTAGTATTCGCCACGCAGATCGACGGACAGTGCATCCGAGATGCGCAGATCCGTTTTCACTCCCACATGCTTGCGGTCGCGCTCGGGCATTTCCATGAAATTGTCGGACGCATTGTAATCCACGCCGCCGAAGGAGTTCCAGGCGGCATTCACGAAGACCCCGAGCATGCTGCCTGCGCCGAAGGCGTCGATCACGCTGTGCGACGCACTCGCCTCGATATCGCGACGGTCGTAGCCACCCACATGCGCGGCCAACGTCGCCCTGCTCCCCTCACCCGCCTTGCGCGTGATGATGTTGATCACACCGCCAATGGCATCGGTGCCGTACTTCGCGGACAGCGGGCCTTTCACCACTTCGATTTTTTCAATGGCCTGCACGGGAATCTGCCCGAGATCCACCGCGCCATCCACCTTGCCCGTCACCCTCTCGCCATCCACCAACACGAGGACGTGATTGTCGCTCAGGCCGTGCAACTGCGCACTCTGCGTCTGTCCAATGCCTGTGCCGATTTCGATGCCCGTGTGCGAGCGCATGATATCCGCGAGATCGGAACTGCCCACCATGCGCAAATCCCGCGAGGACATCACCTCGGTCAGTACAGGACTGTCTTTGAGCAAATGCTGATTGAGCGTGCCGGTCACCACTACTTCGTCGAGAAGGAAGGGCGAGGAAGTGAGCACGATGCGCAGCTCGGTGCGCTCGCCGGCGCGTACGCGCACGCTGTCGCGCAGCACCGGCGCGTAGCCGATGTACGATGCGCGCACGCGGTACACACCTTCAGACACATCGGGGATGGTAAAGGCACCACGCGCATCGGTAACGGTCCCGTGCGTGCCTCCGGGAATGACTATGTTCACTCCGGCCACGCCGCGAGGCACATCCTCGAGCACGACCGTGCCGTGAATGCTGCCTGTTTGCGCGTGGAGAAGGGGTGCGAGAAGGACGAGCAGCGCCATGGCAAGCGCGCCGCGTCGCGCCGACGCGGAACATCCCAGCTTCATACGTATCAATTCGACGGGAGCGAAACCGTCGCCTTTCTTCAATTAGAGTTCGACAATAAAGACGTGACGTTTGCCGTCACGCAGGGCTTCGACGCTGATGCGCTGCCCCACCTTGAATTCACCGAGACGCGCCATGTAGTCGTAGACGCCGGTGACACTTTTTCCTTCCATGCTGACGATCACATCGCCTTTCTTCAAGCCCGCGCGCTCGGCGGGACGATCCTTCATCACCGCATCCACGCGCAAGCCCTTGCCATCGCCACCGGACACATCGGGCATGATGCCAAGCGTCACCTTGTAGCGCGGCGCGCCTTGCGGACGCGACTTGGGACCGGCTTCCTGGAAGGCAAGTCGGGTGTCGCGGCCGGCCGCATCGCGCAGCACATCGAACACCATATCCGCAACGACTTTTTGCCCATCGTAATTGATCAGATGCGCATCATCGAACGGGGTATGATAATCGTCGTGCACACCGGTGAAAAAGAAGAGTACGGGAATATCCTTTGCGTAGAAGGCGGCATGGTCCGAAGGGCCGTAGCCCTCGGGCGACATGGTCGCGCGAAGTTGATGCTGCCGCGCGGCGGCCTCGGCGATGATGTTCAAATCCTTGGCTGTGCCCGTGCCTCCCACGCTGATGGCGCGCGCGGTGTCGAGGCGTCCCACCATGTCGAGATTGCACATGAGCGTGATGTTTTTGATATCCACCGGGGGATTGTTCACATATTCCTTCGAACCGATCAAGCCCATTTCCTCGGCGCTGAACAGGGCCACGAGCACGCTGCGGCGGAATTCATTGCGGTAGGCGGCCACGCGTTCGACAATCTCCATCACGGCGGCGGTGCCGGAGGCGTTGTCGTCGGCGCCATTGTGCACCGCCAGCGTATCGGGACGGCGCGAGCCGCTGCCCGGACCGCCCATGCCCAGGTGATCATAATGCGCGCCGATGAGCACGTATTCGTCCTTCAACGCGGCATCGCTTCCCTCCACGACACCGATGATGTTGCGCGTGGTGATCGATTTCGGCACCATGAGGACGGTGGCTTCGACCTCGCCCTTCGTTGCGCAGCGCACGGGTTGCTTGCCGGCGATGAGGCGCGACTCCAGATCGGCCACGGTTGCGCCATCGAGCAACCGGTCGGCAACTCCACGCGAAATGCTCAGCAACGGAATATCCATCGGTGTGTCCTGCATTTGCCAGCGGACATCGACCAGCTTATCGTCCTTGTCGCCAACGGGTCCGGACACGAAGAGCACGCCAGCGGCGCCCTTGTCGCGCGCGGCGAGCGCCTTGGCGCGCAGCGACGACCAGGGATCGTAATCACCGCTTTTATCATCGGGACTTCCGCGCAGGATCAGCACCCAGGCACCTTTCACGTCGAGCCCTTCGTAATCCTTCCAACTGCTTTTATCCTTCTCGAAATCGAAACCGTAGCCCACCCACAGCACCCGTGCCTTGAGCGTGGCGTTGCCGGAGAATACCACGGGGCGGAAATCCTTGTCCATCACCAGAGCGGCGCCTTCCACGCGCGCCACGCAGTCCGGCGAGGGCAGCATGTCGGTGATGATGTCGAAATTCTGAAAACCGTCCTCGCCCAGCAGCGTCACTCCCGCCGTGCGCAGATGATCGCGCAGGTATTCGGCGGCTTCGTCGCAGCCGCTGTGCCCCGGCTTGCGTCCCATCCAGTCGTCGGAGGCCAGGCGGCCGACATGCTGCCGGAGTTCCTCCACGGTGATTTCGGGAGATTCCTCCGATTGTGCATGAAGGGTCAATGCGAAGGAGGCGAGCAAGGCGAGTGTCAGGAAAACGCGCTTCATGGTCTGTCGTGATAATATGTGTGACAACAGCAATTCAATAATGTAGCAAGTTTTTTTCAATGCGTCGGTACCAAATGCGCGGGAGTAAGCGAATTTTCCTGCGACGCTCTCAATACGATACATGCATCGGCAGCCGCATCAATCATCGGCAGCCGCATCAATCATCGGCAGCCGCATCAATCATCGGCAGCCGCATCAATGCTGCCCTTGGGGAATGGACAGTTCGATGATGTCGTTGCCGCGTTTGATGCGCAGCGGAAGCGGCGCGTCTTCCCGCGCCTGCCCCATCGCCCGGAGATACTCCGCAAGCGTTCCGACCTCTTCGAAACCCACACGCAGCAGCATATCGCCCGCACGCAGTCCTGCGCGGTCGGCGGCGCTGTTCTTCTTCACGGCGAAGACGCGCACCCCCTCGCCTGCCCATGCGTGATCGAGGCGAATGCCGAGGCCGCGCTTCGATGATGACGCGGAGGTCGTGACAATGCTCTCTGTAAATGTCGGCCGAGGCCCCCTGTCGATGGCGGCGAGGACGTCCGAGGCGAAACGTGTCACCTGTTCCAACCCATCGACATTCAGCTTCTCCACATCGTCGGTGGGCGTGTGATAATCCTCATGCAAGCCGGTAAACAGGAAGAGCGATGGGATGCCGCCGTCGATGAACGAGCTGTGATCGCTACTGCCTCCAGGACCGATGCGTCGCAAAGTGAAGCGATGCGCCGTATTGACCTGATCCAGAAGTGGCGACCAGCGCTGCGAGCTGTGCATACCGTACGCGGTGAGCACGCGCTTCTCCTTCGAGAGCCGTCCGACCATGTCGAGGTTCAGCATCGCGACCACGCGCCCGAGCGGAATGGTGGGATTGGCCACCCAGAATTTCGATCCGATGAGGCCGTGCTCCTCCGCGCTGAATGCGATGAACAGCAGCGAGTAGCCCGTAGGTTTCGCGGCAAAGTACTCCGCCAATTCGAGCATCGCCGCCACGCCCGAGGCATTGTCGTCGGCGCCGTTGTGAATCGCCGGTGCTCCGCCGACTGCGCGCGAACTCATTCCGCCCCAGCCCACATGGTCGTAATGCACGCCAACGATGATCACGCTGTCGCGCCGCAGCACATCCGTACCGCGAAGTACACCGAGGACGTTGCGCGCGCGCAGCGTTGGTACACCATCAATGGCGGCGGCGGTACCCGATGACGTACCCTCGCCCGACGGCGCATGTGCGACCGAAGACGCCGAGGGAATCAGCAGACTCGACAGCGTCGCCTGCAGCGTCGCGGCATTCACCGCTGCGCCACCACTCGCGGAATCCGAGAGCAGCTGACTCAGCGCGTGCTCGACCAGTTGGTTCGGCGATTGAAACTCGAAGTCCTGCATGTAGCCGGCGGTACCGGCGGGCAGGAGACCATGGCGGATGAATGCTTGCTCGATGTACAGCGCGACCGTGTCGTTTCCCGGCGTCCCCACCTCGCGTCCCTCGCGCGCGTCATCGGCGAGCCAGCGCACATGCAGCAACAGATCGCGTTGGGAAATGGCCACGCCCGTCGGATTGAAATCCGCATGTGCCTGCGCCAGGCACACGGAAGCACCGGGCAGCACGGTGAGGACAATAATCGGGACAAGGACGATGAAAAGAATGGAGCGGATCATGGAGGTGTAACGCAATGGTGAAAGCGCGACATCCGCGCGTTGCTGAACAACCCGGACGCACGCCGAAGGGTTCCGTGGATCACAACGGCAAGATACGGAAATTTTTATCGCTTATCATTTTTCCCGCGGCACAGCCGCGACGCAAGCATGCGAAGCGTGAGCATCGACATGCGTTCCGTGCAATGCGCCGTGGGGTACGCACGGAGCGCGTTGCACGCACCTGTTGCGAAGGCCTGTAAACATTGATCAAAATACGATAGGCGTTGCATTCACGATTGAAATCCTTATATTCGTATCATTCTGAATAATGCTGAACAGCAGCCAACACAGGAGGAACGTATGGCAGGTATATTCGGTCGCATTTCCGACATCGTGAAAGCGAACATCAACGATTTGCTGGATCGTTCGGAAGACCCCGAGAAGATGATCAAGCAAATGGTCATCGAGATGGAGGAAGCGGTGAACAAGGCGACTACCGCCGTTGGCTCCGCCATTGCCAATGAGAAGCAGCTCGAACGCCAGTACGCCGAGAAGAAGAAACTCTCGGGCGAGTGGCATGAGCGCGCAGTGAAGGCCGTGAATGCGGGACGCGACGATCTCGCCCGTCAGGCGCTGGAGAAGAAGAACATGTTCGACCGCGCCGCGAGCGATATCGAGGCGCCCTTGGCCGAAGCCAAGAAAGCTTCCGTGGTCATGCGCCAACAGCTCGATCAGCTCAAAGCCAAGCTCGACGAGGCACGGGTTCGTCAAGGCACACTCATCGCACGGCATCAGGCGGCCAAGGCGAAGAAACAGATTTCGCAAAGTCTCGCCGGTATCGGCGATGGCGCCTTCGCCAACTTCGACAAATACGAGCAGAAAGTGCTCAAGGTGGAGTCCGAGGCCGAGGCCTTTTCGGAACTCGCCGGCGAAAGCACGTCGCTCGATGATGAGTTCAAGAAACTGGAGGCCGGCAGTTCCGTCGAGGATGAACTTGCGCTGCTGAAGGCCGCGGCGAACAAAGAATAACGCACGACATCATTCCCAAGGAGCTTGCAGCATGGCCAGCATAGTGAAATCCACCCGTACCAAGGTCAAGGCCTTTCTCAAGGACATTCACGGCAAACATTACAAGGATGTCGTCCAGGAAATCGATGATGTGTTTATCATCCGTCGCGGATCCGCCGCGGTGCATGTGTCCGTGCGCTCCTGGGGCGATGGGGAAGCCATGGTCACCGCACTTGCCTATGTCGTGCAGAATGCGAAAATCGGTCCCAAAGTACTCGCGTGGCTGATGCGGCAGAATGCCACGCAGCCCGTGGGCGCGTACGGCTTGCTCTTCGACGACACGATTGTCTTCAGCCACAGCATCGCCGGCGCGAATCTCGACAAGAACGAATTGCGCATGACCATCGGCACCGTGGCCTACGTGGCGGATGAAACCGACGATGTTATCCGGAAGATGGCTGGCGGCCTCCGCGCGGTGGACGCCCACGCTTCGCTGTTCGAAACTTCCGCGACCACAGCAAACACCAATAACGCGACAACACCCACAAAGGGTAAATCCACTACCCCCAAACACAAAGCGGAGAAACACAAAATGGCAGACGCGAAGGCAACCAAAAAAGAAGCCACGGTAGCGGCAAAACCCGCCGCGGCGCCGAAAGCTGCTGCTCCCAAGAAGGCCGCCGCCCCCAAGGCCGCTGCCCCGAAGAAGGCCGCCGCTCCCAAGGCCGCTGCTGCTCCGAAGAAGGCCGCCGCTCCCAAGGCCGCTGCTGCTCCGAAGAAGGCCGCCGCGCCCAAGGCCGCTGCTGCTCCGAAGAAGGCCGCCGCTCCCAAGGCCGCTGCCGCTCCGAAGAAGGCCGCTGCTCCCAAGGCCGCTGCTGCTCCGAAGAAGGCCGCTGCTCCCAAGGCCGCTGCCGCTCCGAAGAAGGCCGCCGCGCCCAAGGCCGCTGCCGCTCCGAAGAAGGCCGCCGCGCCGAAAGCCGCTGCTGCTCCGAAGAAAGCCGCCGCGCCGAAAGCCGCTGCTGCTCCGAAGAAAGCCGCACAGAAGAAGAAGTAGCACTTGCGGCGGAGCACCAGCGCCGCCAGCCATACATAGATTTCACGATCGCCATCGATCGGGTTGCGTGTCCGCACGCAACCCGATCGGATCCCTTCCTTACTCACATTTCGAACGGAGGGATCTGCTATGCTACGCTTCTACATCACCCTTTGCCTCGCCATCGGCTTCGTGCAATGTTCTCCCCATGGCGGAACTTCCTTTTCCTACGATATTGCCGACACCACCGCCTGCTACGGTGATTGCAGCGGCGAACAATCCTCCGGCGCCACCATTACTCTGAGCTATCCGCGATTCACTGAACAGGGCGCGGTGCTGGATTCCCTTCGCGCACACGTGCGCGCGTTGACGTTTGCCACGTTCTCGGAAGGCAGCGGCTACCCTGACGCTGCAACATTGTGCAACGCCTGGGGCGACGCCTATTTCGCCGCGCGAGAGGAAATCCCCGACTTCGGCAACGGCTGGTTTCTTGAACGCGCAACCAGCGTACTCCTCTCCTCCCACTCTCTCGTGACACTGCGCCTGGATGAATCCGTCTACTCCGGAGGCGCACATCCCAACAGCACTACCGTGCTGCTGATGTGCGACGGTCGAAACGGCTCCGTTGTCACACCAGAACAACTCATCCCCGCATCCAGACAAAAGAAGCTGCTGATGCTTGCTGAGAAGGCGTTCCGGTCGATCCGTGCTGTGCCTGACGGCCAATCTCTGCTCGAAGCGGGCTACTCCTTCGACGAGGGTCGCTTTCGCCTGCCCGACAACATCGCCCTCACCGACGAGGGTCTGCTCCTGTACTACAACAGTTACGAGGTGGCGTCCTATGCTCAAGGTCCCACCGAGATCGTGCTCCCTCGAAAGGATATCGCGGAACTGCTGCACCCGAACTTCCGCCTTGATCCGTGACAAGCGGACATCCCTGCCGTGCTCCACGGCTCCCCTCTTCGCCTCTGTCCGCGAGGCACGTTGAAATAATGCCGAAAAACTGCCATATTGCTTCGTCCACAGAGGTTGAACCATCGCGACTATCGCGAGGAATGGAGCACGATCATGGCGGCCGGTATACGGAAGTGGCCAGAACATACGTTGGAAGCGCGGGCATACGCCGCTGTTGCGGACATCCCGACAGTGGACATGAACGACAGGAATCGGCTCGGATACCATGTGTGGCTGTACCTGCGAGGCGAACTCTCGTCGCTGGACGAAGCGCTGCGCATAGCCCAACCGCGGTTGCGTATCGATGCGGATGAAGCTCTCCGGCGCATTCAGGAGCGTTTGGACTCCCCGACGCACGCATGAAGGACGAACAGCGCTCGCATGAAGAACAACTGCGCGCCGAAGAGCGGCATTGTCCCCACTGCGATTACCTCATCCTGAATCCGCTCTCGGATCGATGCCCACGGTGCTTCGGCGTCGTGCCCCGCGAAGTGGCACATTGCGGTAGCTGCACGCATCAGGGCAATTGCGAATTCGCGCAACTCGCACAAACACACAATCGACTCAAACAGTAGATCTTTATCACAACAGAGGAACACTATGAAT
>JAMIQH010000022.1:0-6039 GCA_035914695.1 Bacteroidota bacterium
CCAGCAGACGGAATGCGTTCTCGTCGCCGGATTGCACGCGTGTGACGAGAATGTCATCTCCGAGATCCTGTTGTAAGCGAGGCAGGGCTGTTTCCGCAACTGTGGGTGTCATGCCTTCCACGTTTCTCTCGACGGGTGTTTAGACGGACGCGCGGGTACAATGTTCCAACTACGATGCCACGGTCGAAAAGATGCGGGCGCGGTGGGCGAATCGGTGTCGCTATTCAGCTCTGAAACTAGTCTTGCGTTTGCAGCATCGCTGTGTGCGTGGTAAGGAGCAAAGCGTGAAGAGTAACGTCTCACGGCCATAAGGAGCAAATCCGTACTCCCGCCGCTCACGCGAACACTTACTTTCGCGCTTTCGCGTTTTCGCATGAGCACTTCTCTCGAATTCGTCTCGCAAATTGATCACGCCACCTGAACCATGTTCAGTTCTCCGGCTGTGGCGAAGAAAGATGAAAGACCGGGGTATCAACAAACACGGATCGCCGGACTGTGCCCGGCGATCCGTGGAAAAAATGGAGCTGTTCGTGCGTTATTTGCTCAGCAGCATGCGGCGCGCCATGGTGCGTCCTTCCGCCTCGAGTTGATACATGTACACGCCCGAGCGCAATCCACGCGCGTCGAAGGTCACATTGTGCACGCCCGCGTCGAGATTGCGATTGACCAGCGTGGCAACGTCCTTGCCTAGCAAATTGAATACCCGCAGCCGCACCCAGCCACTGCGCGTGGTGGTGAAGGTGATGGACGTGGAGGGATTGAACGGATTGGGGTAGTTCTGCTCCAGCGCCACCGCCGTCGGCTGCGCGATGGGTTTGTTCGACGTGATGCCGTCGGCGATCAGCGACAGGTAATGTCCGGGGAAGGGAGAGCTGCGCGTGGTGTACAAACCATCGCTGGCTTCCACATACCAGAGGCATTGCTGTTGTCTGGTGGAGGGCAGTCCGGAAATGGTTTGCAGAATCCCCCAGAGCTGTCCGTGATTGAGGGTGATCGATGCGTCGCGCCCGCCGTTGTTGGAGAGAATGCGCGTGGCGCGCGTGAGACTCACGCTGTCGACAATCACCCAGGTGTACTGCACCGCATCGGAGAACACGGCGGGATTGAAACGCGACACCTGAATGTCGGTGTACGGATCCTGCGGCGTGGGACGCTCCCAGGTGAAGGTCTCCTGCGTGGCCGACGAGTCCAGATTCAGAACGGCGTGATCCGTAGGAGTGAGCAGCGCGAAAGGCACCGGCGCATGCTCGCGGATTTCGTACGGATCGGTTTCGCCACGAATGGTCTGATCGTCCGATGCGAAGGCGATGATGACTTGCGGCTCGACGGGCTTCATACGTTCAATGCGCGAGGCGATGAGATAATTGGTCAAGCCCTGGATGAACACGTCGCCCGCGAAAATGTCGGCCAGGCCGGGGTCGCTGGCGTCGAATTCACCCGGGAAGCGCGCCGAGAAGCGCGTCTTGATTTCCTTCTCGCTGATGTTCATGAAGCGGTCGCGCGGCGCCACGATGATTTCGTAGGGACGCATGACGTACACCGCGTCTTCCAACGTGTCGGCGGACGTGAGATCCACGAGGTAGTTGGTGATTTCATCGGCGATGAAGGTGATGGATTGCGACACCTGATTGAGGAAGGGCACGGGAGGCGACACCTCCACGAACACTCCCGTGTCGGCGCGCGTGTGGATGAGGCACACCACAGCTTCGCCATTGACGAACGCCGTGTGCGGGATGGACCACTCGTTGTCCGTGATTTTGGTCAATTCACTGCCGTTGAACAGCAGGCGGGCCCAGGTATAGCCCTCGGGGTCGGCATTCCACGAGCGCGTGCTCGAGTCGGTGTTGGCCATAGAATTGCGCAGGGTCAGGGTGGTGGGGGAACCGATCTGGTCCCAGCTCCGGATCACATTGCCATTGTCGTCGCGCGCGGTGAGCGTGAAGCACACCTGCTCGCCGACAAGTCGGGTGATGTCGGCCGCGGTGCCGACGGACATTTGGACGCCCATCGTACCGGGGCCTGCCAGCGTCTGCGAGGCGAACGCGACGCCGAGCGTGCACACAAGTGCGAGAGACAACAGGTAGCGGTTGTTCATGACGAACTCCTCCTCGCTCTTACCTATGGTGAATGGGGACAACATTCGGGATCGGGCATACAGTGATTTCCGGGCGCGGTGGCAGCACAATGTGTCATCGAGACTACAAGGCGGACTGATCACTTCCGGGCGATGGAAGCACCGCAAGGTGCGCTCGCGAATTCACAGGCATGCCCGGAATATAGACGATTTGTGCGCGAAACACAATGCGGAAAAATCTTCCCCGACGACGCATTGATCCTCCCATGGATGCGATGTAGCTTTCCGTTTTCCATTCATTCGCGCCAATCGTATGTCCCCATCACGCGTTGTCTGCCTGCTGTCGGCGATGATCCTGTTCGCCGGGACACGCAGTGTCGCGCAGCCGCGCGGGTATACATTCGCCCATGCCGACAATGGGTTGATTTCCGTGTCCGTCGAGCACAGCAGCGGGCAATATCGCATCGATACGCCCGGAGCGTTGCCGCTGCTGTTCTCAGGCAAAGATGGATTGACCGCCTACACCAATGTCCGTGTGGATGGTGTGGTGTACACCACGAATGTTCTGCAACGCCTCGAAGCGCCCGCGGGCACCGCGCGCCTGCCTATTCGAGCGGTGGAGGAGTTGTCCGACCGTGTGCGCGTACACAGCACGGTGTATCGCGGCAAGGATTCGCTGGGCATCACGTTGGATTTCATTCCTTCCCTCGATGGGGATTATGCGTATGTGCGCATCGAAACGCGCGTGCGAAATCTCGGAGCGCATCCCTTGCGCGTTGGTGGTCTGCATTTGCTCGATCTGATGCTGGGCAGCTCGGATTTGGTGGACGTACTCATGCCCGATCCGCAACCCCGCGCGGAATTCGCTCGCAGTGGCGCCGGAATTCCGATGAGCTACGAGGGCGTGGTGGCGGGCATGCCGACGCGTCTGCGCGGACGCTTGCGCGGTTTGGGCGGGCCCGACCCCGACGATGTGGTGTTCGGTCAATGGCAGTACGGCGGTTACCTTGGCACGGTGGCCTGGGAATACACCCCGTCCTTGCCGCGCGTCACCGACAACGCGCTGTTGCTGCGATGGAACGAGCGAATGCTGGCCGCGGGTGAAGAGCTGCGCTTCATCGTGGATCACGGATATGTTGCTGCACAGGATGCGCGTTTGGACTGTCTGGCGGGGGAGTTGCGCGTGAGCGACGATTCGATGCAGTACTTGCCGCAACCGCTGTTGGTATCCGCCACATTGCGCAACACCGGCACGCTGCCCTTGTCCGCACCGCGCGTGCGTTTCGATGCCGTGGCGCCTTGCCGCCTCGCGGCCGGAGAGAGCAACGAGAAAGCCCTCGGCGCGGCACTCGCTCCGGGAGCCGTGGCACGTTTCGACTGGCTGGTGGATGTGGATGCGGTGGACACGGCGACCACCGTTGATCTGCACTTCACCCTGCTGTCTCCCGACACGCTCGAACGGGACTGTGTTGCACGTCTGGACGTGCCGCCGCTTCGGCGCGCCATGGCGGAGCTGCGCTGCACGGATACCATTCGCCTGCATCCGCAGGGAGGCGCGCAGGGCTACGATCCCGATCCGCTGGCCATCTCCGCGGTGCTCAGCAACGGTGGACAACGCAACCTCACGGGATTGACGGCAACAATACAACTGGGCGCGGGTGTGGTACTGCTCGGGCCTTCCACCGACATCCTCGTACAGCCCGATCCGTTGCGCGTGGGCGCCCGGACCACGGTGCTGTGGTTGTGCCGGGGCATATCGCGGGAAACGGATCAATGGGTCCCGTACATCATTCGCGTATTTGATCAGGGACGCCAGCTGGCGCAATGCGAGGGTGTGGTGTTTCTGCCGGGCATACAGGGCTCACCGTGCACCGAGACGCGTGTGACCACGGCGGGGACGGATTTCCCGCTGGCGTTTTTACCGGATGAGGTTGGCTCCTTCTCCATGGATTTGCGCCTGTACATTTCCGCGCCAACGGCGGCCAGCGTCACCGTCACCGATGCGCGGGGAGCGACCTTGGCCTCGGCGAATATTCAGGGAGCAGGGGTGCATCTTTTGCAATTGCCTCCATCGTTCGCGGACATTGATCCGGAAACCGTGCGGAACAACGGCGTGCGTGTGCGCAGTGATGTGCCGATTCATCTGCTGGCAGGGAATTTCCGCGATCGCCACAGCGATGCCATGACGATACTGCCCAGGCATGCGCTGGGGACGCGTTATGTGACCGCGGGTTACAACTGGCAAAACCCCTGGGAGCACATGCTCGTGCTCGCAACGCAGCCGGACACGCGCGTCACCATCACCCCGAAAGCCATGACTTCCACGGGGCGTCCCGACGGCGTGCCCTTCGATGTGTTGCTCGGCGAAGGCGACGTGTACTATCTCAAATCCTTCGTGGCGGGCGATGGTGGTTCGCTTACCGGCAGTGTGATCGAGGCGGACAAGCCCATCGCGGTGTTCTCGGGCGGAGAATCGGGGTGGATCCCCACCGGCTTTCCCGACACCTACGGCTATCTCAATCCCCACGCGGATCAGCTTCCTCCAGTCGAGCATCTTGGAAAAGACTACATTCTTGTCCCATTCCGCTCACGGCAGCGGGGCGATGCCTGGCGCGTTGTGGCGACACAACCGAACACCACCGCGATGATCGATGGACAGGCGCGTGCGCTGCCTCGCGTGGGAGATTGGCTGGAGGGCACATTGATGGATGTGACCCGCATCACAGCAGACAATCCCGTACTCGTGGCGCAATTCGCCAACTCCGCGCGCTGGGATTCGGACACGGGAGAATACGGCGATGGCTCGATGCTATACTGCGTGCCGCTCGATCGGCACATGCGTTGCCACTATTTCCCGGCGGGCATGCTTGTGGCCGATGCCGCGCTGGAGTCGAATACCGTCGCCGAGCTGAGCTTGGGCGCCGCGTTGGATTTCGACAACGATCCTTCGCTCGATGTGGACTCCTACACCGTCGAGGCCTGGGTGCAGAATCACAGTTCCGGACCGGTGCTGCGCCGGGGATTGCCAACGCCGGGCAACACCGGCTGGCTGCTGCGCTACGAGGCCTTGCGCAACAGGTTCGTGCTGGTGGTGGCGGGCGGTGCGGGCAACGCGGAGTTCGCCACTTCGGACAATTCGGTGAGCACGCGGCAATGGGCGCATGTGGCACTGCGCGTCAACGCGGCGAATCTCTCCATTGATGTGCTGGTGGATGGCATTCGCCGCATCAGTGCAAGCATGGTGCAGGCCGGAGCATTCGTGAACACGCCGCTGAGCATTGGCGGAAGCTATAATGGCGAGGACTGGACCGGTCTCGTGGACGAAATCCGCCTCTGGGCCACGCAGCGTGGGGACGCCGAGGTGCTGTCGCTCAAGGATACGCGCGTTCCCCATGCCGCTCGCGCGGGTTTGCTGGGGTATTGGACGTTCTGCTCCGCATACGAGGACGAGACCGATGTGGACAATCCACTGCGTCCCACTTCCTCCTCGCGTCTGGTGAACAGTTGGGATCTCCCCATGGGATTGCGCTGTGCCGAACCCGTGGATTCCAGCTTTGTCACCATCACCGCGCCCGAGGATGCAACGGGATCGGTGCTGTTGAATCACCGTCCCGTGCCAGCGGGGGAATGGCGCGCGGTGGCGGGCGCTCCGTATCGGGTGGCATCGCTGCGCGTGCCCACGGGGATGAATCGTTTGGAGAGTACCGATGCACGCGGTGTGGGCGCGCAATCCTACGGCTTCGCTTATCATGACGCCTACACCGCCTTCACCGGTTACGCCGTGTCGCCTCTGGTGGCGGGGGTGTCACCCGCGGCCGCACCAGCGAATGTCTATCTCGGAGCGATATATCCCAATCCTGCGGACGGAACGCATGCCAACATCCCGCTCTCGCTGCGCACCCGCATGCCCATGCGGCTTCTGCTCGTGGACGCCGCAGGTCGCCTCCTGCGGACCTTGTACGATG
>JAMIQH010000023.1:0-8480 GCA_035914695.1 Bacteroidota bacterium
GGGGATCGTGCGGATTATTGCAGGGATGCCCTTGTAGGCTCCGACGGGAAATTGGTTATCTGCGGCGTGACCAGTAGCACCGACTTGCCGTTTCTGCGTACCTCTATTACGAAACCGCGCACAGACAGTGACGGGAATGCCGCCATCTTTGTGCTTTCCGGCGACAGTTTGCAGTATGTGGCGGAGTTCGGGAGCGCAACAACGACCGGTCTCTACGAAGGTATCGATTACATCGTCGAGACGGATAACTCCTATGTGTTTGCGGGTTTCACCTATGGATGGGATTTCCCCGTCACACCGGGCTGCCTGCAACCGTTATATTCCGGGGCGGGGGACATCTTTCTCATGGAAACGGACAAGGACTTCACGACACTGCATTACAGCAGCTACCTCGGCGCGAAGCATACGGACTTTCTGGATGCCGTGCAGCAATGGGGCAGCAAGATCCATCTGGTGGGTCAAACAGGTGGTCCGGCTTCGGAATTTCCTGCAACGCACCCGCCCCTTGGAACACCATGGCGTGATGCGGGAGGCGGCTTCCATGTGATTTACGATGCGGCGACACATTCCGTCATTCGTTCAAATCTCGTGCTGGCGCCAGGCGGCGGTATAGACGTGTGTGATATTATGATGCCGGATGAACGGACGTATATTCTACTCCTGCTCACGGCGGCGGATTCAGTGTTGGGTGTCAAACTCCCCGAACGAGGTCTCTCTCAATGGGTAGGAATGCTCGTCGCGTTGTCGGCGGAGGATTATCAGTTGCGAGGGGCACAAATGCTATCACCCACGCACCCCTTCGGCTATGTCAGGACGTGGAATCTCTGGCCCACTGCCGGCGGAATCTATCACTCCGGAGATGTAAAGGCTCCCGTGACCGTCAACCCCGGCGGCTACCGCACAACATATCTTGGCGGCACCGAGGCCTTCATCGGCAAGCTGCATTTGAACATCAATGCCCAGGAGGCGCTGCGGCCGTCGGTGGCGTCGCTGCTGAGCTTGAGTCCCTTTCCCAATCCGGCGCGGACGGCGGCCACGGCCCTGCTCACCGCCGCGCCGGGCGCGTACACGCTGCGCATACACGGCAGCGACGGGCGCGAGCTGCGCAGCCAGCGCGTGTACTGCGATGGTGGTGGCGGCAGTGTGTCCGTGCCCCTCGAAGGCCTCGCCGCCGGGCACTATCAACTCAGCGCTGTCGACGCGCAAGGCCGCATCGTCGCCCGCTCGGCCCTGGTGGTGGAGGGGAAGTAGGGCGCGCCGAACTGCTTCTGTGTCGATGGTGCAGCGAGGTCCTGGAGTCTATATGTTCCTTCGTCACGCGCGGGAGAATGAAAATGGTGCAGGTGTCTTGATTACTGTCGGAGCGGCTCAACAGAGTTTTAAAACCACGGATTGCACAGATTTCACACGGATTAGCACAGATTATTCGTGGAAGTCTGCGAGAATCAGAGCAAATAGCCGCAGGGGAAGCAATCCAACACACGTTGTCGAAAGTGACGCGAAGCACGTGTCGATTGCCTGCGGTGGCGGTGGTGTGCGGGTTGGCTCCTGGCGGCTACCGTGTGTCCGTGCCTGAAATAGCTTGACACAATTGATAAAGTATATTTCAGGAAAGGAATCATGAAAAAACGGAAACCCACTCGCATCATGAAGAAGGAACTGCGTCAGCAAAGGCGTTTCAGCGAGGCCTTTCGTCGGCAACGTGTTCTCGACATTGAGCAAGGATTGATCACAGTCTCGCAGACCTGCAGGATCTATCAGGTCTCCACATCGAGCGTCTACCGTTGGCTTCATCGGTATTCACAAACGTGCAAGCACAAGACTCGTATCGTCGTCGAGCATGAGAGCGAGGAGCATCGAACCAAGGTGCTGCTTCAGCGGCTTGCCGAGCTCGAACGCGTGCTCGGTCAGAAGCAACTGCGCATCGACGTGCTTGAGATGTTAGTTGTCGAGGCAGCCGCCACGCTGGGCGAGGACTGGAAAAAAAAACTCTTGTCCGAATCCTCGATCACCTCCGTCGTCACCGCAACGAACGTCCCTACGCGATGAACACCGTCTACGATTACTTCGGCATCACCCGGCAGGCAGCTTCACAAGCATGTCGACGCCTGGAGGAACGCGAAGCCCTGACCGCGGAATTCATCGCGCTCGTACGAGACGTTCGTATCGAGCATCCGCGCATGGGGCTGCGGAAAATCTACCACATGCTCAAGCCCCTGCCCGTCGGACGCGACCGCTTCGAGGCACTCATGCGCAACGAACAGCTTGCCGCAAAGCGCTTTCGGCCTGCATGGAAGACCACAATCCCGCAAGACGAAATCCGCCGCACGAACCTTCTCGACGGACGTGTGTTGACGGGACCGCACCAGGCGTGGGTCACCGACATCAGTTATTTCGCGCTTCCCGGGCGATTCGCCTACATCATCGTCATCATGGATGTCTATACACGAGTGATCCTTTCAGCCCACGCGTCCTTGTCACTCGATGGCGAGCAAAATCTCATCGCGCTCAAGCACGCGTTGAGAATCACCGTGGAAGAGCGAGGCCGGATCATCACCATCCACCATTCTGATCGTGGCACGCAGTACATCTACAAGGCCTATCTCGATGCGTTGCGCAAGGCGCGCATGAGAATCAGCATGTGCGCGGCGCCGCAGCAAAACGCCTATGTCGAGCGGGTCTTCGGCACGCTCAAGCACGAATATCTCTACCATCTTTCGATTACCTCGCTCGAAACTCTTCGACGGGAGTTGGCGCGCACCGTGAAACTCTACAACGAGAAACGTCCGCACTCGTCGTTGCCCGACGCACTTCCGCCCCGCGCCTACTACGAAATGGTGCAGGCGTTGCCGGCGCGAGAGCGACCGAAGCTGAGGATCCACCCCTACGCGCCTGAGAAGAGGGTGAACGGATGAGCAAGGCCCGGCGAAATCTACGGTTCCCAGGGCGGTTGTCAAGAGTGTACGGAGCCGGACAATCATAGGCTCTTGACAACCGCCCCTAGGGGAACCGTGGGGCGCCCGTAGGCCTTGCTCATCACGGGCGGAAGACGAACGCATCGTTCTCAATCCACGGCCTCCCGACCGGGATGATGCGAAGAATTACGGGAATCGTTTCCCACTTGCGACGCGGGACTCCGCACCCCTATTTTCCGGAGTCCTCCGGCTTTCACGGTGACAACCGAGACAAAATATGTCAACCGTATTCAGGCAAGGACATAGTATGCAAAAGAATTTTCTCCTGGTCACGTCTTTCAGGAACGAGATCGGACGAAATACAACATACCAGAGTAGTGAGGTGGTGAGAGTAATGAGGAATTGGTTGTGGGTGACTCGACTGTATTGTAGCACTACGGTTCAGGAAGGGTGCACCCTCAACCCTTCCTCTCCTCTCTCTTCGCTCTCTTTCATCTCTTCAAATGTATCCCGTACTCAGCCGGTCGGCAAGATTCGAGCGGGAAGCGCCCTCAACCCTTCCTCTCCGCTCTCTTCGCTCTCTTTCATCTCTTCAAATGTATCCCGTACTCAGCCGACCGGCAAGATTTTAGACGAAGAGTCCCGGGTTTTTACTCGTAGCGCCCGTCGCCATCGGTTTTCAGCAGCAGGAGGTCGAGATCGCCGTGACCGAAGGAACGGGTGCTGCCCACAACCATGATGCCCTTGTCCGATGTGGTGATCACGGAGTAGGCGCGATCCAGACGCGTGCCACCAATGTTGCGCTGCCAGCGCGTGCCGCCGTTGGATTCGACATTGAGGAGAAGTATGTCCGATCCGTCGCTGCCGTAGGGATTGGTGTAGCCGCAGAGGATGAAACTGCCGTCGGCCGCGATGTCTATGCCCATGCCGATGGCGTCCTGCGCCAACACGCGATCCACCAACACATCGCCGGCGGGATCGAGGCGAACGAACACCATACCCGATGCTTGCGCGGAAGGCGAATCCGATTGTCCCGTGATGGCGATACTGCCATCAGGCGCTTCCACGAGATCGAAGCCGCTCTTGCTGTCCACGCCGTCCACGGTGCGCTCCCAGATCAGCGCACCATCCGGTGCGGCCTTGAACAGCCACATCGCACTCAGATTGTTTCCGCTACGCTGCGCCAGGCCGGTGACGATAAAACCTCCGTCGGAAGTCTCGCGCACCGCCGAACCGAGATCCCGTTCCGATCCACCGTAACGGCGGCTCCAGATTTCGCGGCCGAGGGGATCGGTGCGCAGCAACCACGCATACCACGCGCCGGTAATGGAGGCCTGCGTGTATCCCACGGCGATGTAGCCGCCGTTCTCGCATTCCTGCACATCCAAACCACAATCGTAACTGCTGCCGCCGAAGGATTGACTCCACTGCATGTTGCCCGTACCGTCCACCTTGATCAGCCAGAGATCGTTCATGCCGTTCGTGTACGATTCCGTGCTGCCGGTGATGATGAAGCCGCCATCGCGCGTCATCGCCACGGCGTAACCCTCGTCGCGGTACACGCCGCCGAAGGTTTTATGCCACAGCACGCGACCCTCGGCATCGGTGCGCAGCAGCAGAATGTCGATGGAAGCGGTATGCGCCATCCAGGTTTTTCCCACAACAATGAAGCCCCCGTCGGGCAACTCCTCCACATCCTGCGCTTCGTCGTATTCACTGAGATGGAACGTGCCGAGGAAATACCGCGTGGGCTCCGTGATGCGCCGCCGCGGTGTGTCGGGATCGGTGGGCGAGGCACAGGCGGAGAGCAACACCGCGAGGCATATCGGCAAGAGAACGAACTGCTTCATGCGCGATTCCTCCCTCAGAAGAGTACGGAAATGCCGTACGTGGTACCGGCGCGTTTGGAAGTGAACCAGCGGCCCTGATACGGGAAGGTCATGATCGTGCCGTCCAGTCCCAGGTGGAAACGCACGCGCTGATCGGGCATGTACATGATGCCCACGCCACCGCGCAGCAGAGGCCAGCCCTCGAAAGTGGCTCCCGCTCCGAGACCGGCGTACGGTTCGATGCCTCCCAACGCGAGCAGAGGTCGGAAGCGGTAGCGCCATCCGGCGAGCAGCCAGGAGGTGAGAAGATTCTGTTCGTAGCGGACGTATTTGCCCTGTTCCACACCACCATAGTGCTGTGAGAATGCCTCCTGCCCGAACTCCAGACCAATATCGTGACGTTCACCGCCATAATAGGCGGCAATGGCCATGTTCTCCATCCAGGGTGTGGATCGCGATGCAATGGTGGGATCGGGGAAGGATGCGGCGGTGATGCCTCGTACCTCAACCGAAATCCCTTGATCGGCCGCGCTCTGCCTCCAGCTTGGTTGATAGCCGCGGGTGTCTCCTCCGTACAGCGGCAATCCACTCTGCGCCCGCGTGTGCTGCTCCACGGTGGTGGCAGGCAACCCTTCGCGATACACAGCCACGCCCTCGCGCGTCGGCAACGACGGCAGTGTGGCGGGATCAGGGGATGCCGTGACCTGCGCCGTGCCGTTGTTCGTGGACTTCGCGATGTCCGTGGTCGAAACGCCGGTTCCATCGGTTCCAGTGTACGCGCCGGTTCCGGCGTCGGGCGCTTCCGTGTTCATGGCGAGAGCGCCTTGCGCGTGCCGTTCCGCGTTATCCACAGCGTAATCGGTCGAGCCGGGCGGGACGGCGATCACACGCTGCGTACGGGGTGCGGTAACCGAGCGCGAATTCCGGAGCGCGTCGTCCGTTGGGGACTCCTTCGTGGGTGGATCCTGCTGAACGTGCTCGGAAGCGGATTCCTGTCGGGCCGCGAATATGGTGTCGACATTGCGGATATCGGTGTCTTTCAGCCCCAGGATGATGACAGCGGTAATGAACGCCGCGGCCGCGGCGGAGGCGATGGGCGTCCAGGCCGCGGAAAGCAGCGGTAGGATGACCCCGTGCCGGGGCGGAGGAATGGGTGCGAAATCGAGGCGGGCGAACAGGGCGCTGGCGGATTCCGCCGGCGCGGCGCCCAACGCGGCTCCCGCGAGTGCCTCGAGTCGTATCGCCTTGATATCGCGCAGACGCGCGCGATACTCTTCGTCGTCGGCGAGCATCGCGAAAAAGCGCGCCTCGTCGCCGCGCGCCAGTTCGCCGTCGATGTAGGCGTGCAGCATGCTGTCGGCTGTGGTGTCTGCGTTGTTCATGAGTTCTTTCGCGTATGCATGGTGTCGAATTCGTTGATATAGGGCTGCAGGATGGAACGGATACGCTCGCGCGCGCGGGTCACCCGTATGCGCACGTTGCCGGGCGAGGTATTCGTGGCCTCGGCAATTTCCTCGTAGGGCATGTCGGCGAATTCCCGCAGGAAAAACGCCTCGCGATGTTCATCACTCAGGAAATTCATGGCCATGTGTATAAGCTCGAGCATTTCGCTGCGCTCGTGGGGCAACTCGGGCATGGCGATGTTGGCGGTTTCGATGTCCACTGTCGCCTTGCGATCACGCTTCATGTTCAGCCAGAGATTGCGGGCGATCTTGATGACGTACCCCGACACGTTCACCACCTCGCGGCCCTGCAACGCGCTCTCGTAGAGTCGGACGAAGGCCTCCTGAAACAGATCCTCGCTCTCCTCATGCTTCCATGCCACACAGCGGCAATAGGCATGCACCTTGCCCGACAATCGGGCGTAGAGTTCCCGAAAGGCCGCTTCACCGCTGCCCGCTTGCGCCGACATTTGGTATAACTCAATGTCGCTCATGCGCGCGAAACGGGCGCTGTCGCTATGGGGGACGGTTTTTTTCACGCAAATCGCCGACAGGTGGAATCGTCCGCACAGACGCAAGGACACATCACACGGAAATTTGTTTCAAATGTACAGCGCAGAACGCAACAATTCCCGCCGGGGCCGGGATCGCTGTTCATTTTCCATAAAAAAATATCTGAATTCGGGGCTTCCACCCGCCTCGCGCCCTCCCGTGGACGCCCGAGGCCCTACTGCGTGGCGTCGCGCAGCAAGCCCGCAACGAGCCAATCCGCCATGGCCTGCCTGTTGTCGGAAAGGAGCAGGCGAGGGTGATCGCTGGCGCTCTGGATGTTTCCCAATTCGATGTACACGGCCGGTGGATTGGTTTTGCGCAGCATGTACAGGCCATCCCTCGCAGCCACGGTCCCGCGATACCCGCGCCACGGTTGATGCTTGTCGTACTTGCGGGCGATGGTGCCGCGCAAGGTCTCGGCGGTACGCTGGGTGGCGGCATTGCCGGAATGATGGTAGAAAAACAGGTCGATGCGGTTGCCGTGGTCGCGGCTGTCCACGTGGATTTCCAGCATGCGCGCATAGCGCGCGTCGACGTGCCGGCGATGCAGGCGGTTGACAATGCGGGCGCGCTGTTCGAGGCGGTATCCGTGATCAAGGGGAATGGCTTCTCCTCCGAGCACGGTTTCGTCGCCGTCGCAGTCCAGGAGTTCGCTGTCGCGAATGCCATCGTCGGCGTCACGCACGATCACGTACACCAGAGCGTCGTGTTCGAGCAGGCCGCGCGTGAGTCGCAGTGCGACGTCGTACGCGTATTCATCTTCACACAGGGTATGTCCGTCCTTTTCTCCGCGCGCGCCGCTGTCGGGCCCGCCATGCCCGGCGAGGATGTAGAACACGCAGCCACTCAAGGCGCGGTCCTTGAGGCGCACGCGTTCGTACGCGGAACCGAGGATGGGAAACACACGGCCGCCGCCCTTCTTCTGCGCCTGGGCATTCCCCACGTCGAGAAGCAGCAGAAGCAGCAGCAGAAGGCGGAGCGCGACAGTCGCACCCCGGCCCGCGAGAGGCGGGGGAGGAAACAGCGCCACCGCATCACCTTGACGTGTGATGCGGTGGCGGATATCCGGGAAAATCCGGCGTATGGACGCGGTAAGCGGGGATTTCAACCGTTCTTCAGATGCTTTTTCATATGCTGCATGTAGTACTCGAACAGACCGAGGCGCGATTTCATCCCGCCGGCCACGCCGTGGTCGCCATTCGGATAAATGCGCATGTCAAACTGCATGCCGGCTTCCTCCAGACGGTCGATGAGCTTCATGGTGTTCTGCACGTGCACATTGTCATCCAGGCCACCGTGAATCAGCAGCAGCGCGCCCTTCAGCTTGTCCGCGTGCTCGAGGCAGGAACCCACCTTGTAGCCGTCGGGATTGTCGGAGGGGCGCTGCATGAAGCGTTCCGCGTAAATGGTGTCGTACAGCGACCAATCGGTGACAGGCGCGATGGAGACGGCCGCTTTGAAATGGCCTGCGCCCAGCATGAGTGAAAGCGCCGACATGTAGCCGCCGTAACTCCAACCCCAGATGCCGATATTGTCCTTGTCCACGAACGGCAGTGTCGCCAGATACTTCGCCGTTTCCACATAGTCGTGGCTTTCCCATTTTCCAAGCTGTTTGTAGACGGCATGCTTGAATGCCGTGCCGCGTCCGCCGCTGCCGCGATTGTCCACCTGCACCACGATGAAGCCCTCGTTGGCATACCACTGTTGCATGGTGCCCGGCCAGGAGTTGTACACCGCTTGCG
>JAMIQH010000024.1:0-13884 GCA_035914695.1 Bacteroidota bacterium
GGTGTTGTCACGTTTCGCGATTCAATGAGCCTTCCGCAGCGAGGAGGAAATTGTGCTTCCTTCCCGTGTCTCGGGCGCTGCAATGGCGAAGTCAGGCATATCAACAATGTTCACGGAAGAGGCGACGCATTGTCGCCTCTTTCGTTTCCGTCCCCGGGGTGTTGCCGTTAGGCTTCGCGCTTACGGATTCCCCCTCGCCGCATCCACCACCGCATCCACGGCCTGTGACGGCTCGGAGCAGGCATCGATGTCCACAACGCGGGACTCGTCGCGACGCGTGAGGCACCACGAGGCGATGATGCGCATTTCATCGATATCGGCTTTGTCGTTCCCGAAGAGTTCCTGCTGCGGTGCGGTGTAGACTTCGCGCACCTGCCGCTCGACGTCTTTGCGCGCGATCGCCTTCTGATCCAGCAGCATGGTGGCGGCGAGGCGCCCGTGATGAATGAAATGCGCCTCGACGCGTGTGCCACGGGCGGGAGTGAGGATGACGATGTTCTGACGCCGCACCGAATGCACCATCAGGCGCTGCTGGCGGATGATGCGCTCCACCGCGGCGATGCGATCACGCAGCGCGGCGGCTCCTTCGAAATCCAGCGCTTCGGCGCGGGCGTGCATGCGTGCGCGGAACAGTTCCAGCACGTGATCATGCTCGCCCTGCAAAAACAGCGCCACGGCCTCGGCCTCGCGGCGGTACTCGTCCTCGCTCACCAATGCGGCGCAGGGCGCGGCGCAACGCTTGATGTCGAAGTACAGACAGGGCGAATGCTCGGCTTTCGGCGTGATCGCGCCCTCGCATTCGCGCAGGCGAAACAGCTTGTTGATGCTGTCGATGGCATCCTCCACCGCGAAGCGGCTGCGGAAGGGACCGTAGTACTCCGCTCCGTCGTCCAGCAAATCATAGCTCCAGTCCACCGTGGGCCACGCGTTCGCCATGTCGATGCGGATGAAAGGATAACGCCGGAAGTTCTTCAACTGCGTGTTGAACGCGGGCTGATGCTGTTTGATCAGGCGGGACTCGGTGAGCAGCGCGGTCAGTTCGGTGTCGGTTTCGCGGTACGTGATGCCATGGACACCCCGGACAAGGCGGCGGATTTTTTCGGTGTGGCCGATGTTATGGTAAAAATAAGACGACACCCTCTCTTTCAAATCCCGCGCCTTGCCGATGTAGAGGATTCCTCCACGCTTGTCGTGCATGAAGTACACGCCCGGCCCATGCGGCAGGGATTGCAGTTGCTCGCTGAGTCGCGTGTAGTACTTCGGCTCGCCGGTGACATGGTAGATTTGCCGATTCTGAAAACTCAGTAGTTCGCCCACGTCGGTGACATCGAATTCTTCTTCGAGCACGGAGAAGAACACGAGCAGCAGTCGTGCGGTGGCCTCGGCGTCGCCGCCGGCGCGGTGACGGCTGCGAATGCGTATGCCGTACTGCGCCGCGAGCGTCCCCAGCGACGCGCCGGATTTCTTCGGTGCGAGCCGGCGCGCGAGGCGTGCGGTGCAGAGCAGGGGCGATTGCAGCGCTTCGCCTCCGATACGTCGCAGCGTGGCGTCCACGAATTGCCGATCGAAGCGCGCGTTGTGCGCCACGAACACGGCATCGCCCACGAATTGCCGTACGACGGGCATCACCTCCTCGGCATTCGGTGCCGCATACACCATCGCGTTGGTGATGCCGGTGAGACGCGTGATTTCGGCGGGAATGAATTGATGCGGATTGATGAGCGAACTGTACCTGTCCACGATTTCGCCGCCGCGCACGCGCAGCAGGGCGATTTCGGTGATGCGGTTCTTGTCGGGGCTCAGTCCGGTGGTCTCGACATCACAGACCACGAAATCCGTATCCGCGATTTCGAGTTGTTGCAGGAGCCGATCCGCCGCCACTGTGCGCTTCCCTTCTCCGCCGCGTCACACGACGTCGTAGAAATTCTTGTTCTGGATTTTTATCACACGTCCGGGGCGCTGCGCAAGCAGACTGTAGTCGTGCGTGGCCATGATGATGGCGGTGCCACGCCTGTTGACGCGGTCGAAAATGGCGAGGATGTCGCGCGAGGCCGAAGGATCGAGGTTGCCGGTGGGTTCGTCGGCGAGCAGGATGAAGGGATCATTCACCAGCGCGCGCGCGATGGCCACACGTTGCCGCTCGCCGCCGGAAAGATCCTCGGGCATGGCGAATTCCTTCGAGGTAAGTCCCACCTCCGCCAACACGCTGTGTACTTTCGACGCGATGAGTTGACTCCGCGCGCTGGTCACATGCAGCGTGAAGGCCACGTTGTCGAACACATTCCTGTCGTCGAGAAGACGAAACTCCTGAAAGACAATGCCGATAGTCCGCCGCAGATACGGAATCTGATGCCGCGTGATGGTGGACGAATCATAGCCGCCGATGCGCACGCGGCCGAAATTGGGGAGGATGTCCATGTACAGCAAGCGCAGGAAGGTGCTTTTCCCGATGCCGGTCTCGCCGATCACGTACACGAACTCGCCTTCCCCGATCGCGAGATTCGCATGATCGAAAATGTTCTGATTGCCGAAGATCAAGCGCACATTGTGGAATTCAATCATCGGCCCGCATCCCTACGCTGTGTGCGCGGTACGGTTGCGCGCAATGGACCGGGCGAGCAGCACGGCTTCCTTCATGCTTTCGGCGCTGGCGAGGCCATGCGACGCGATGGCGTAGGCCGTGCCATGATCCGGTGATGTGCGCACCAATGGCAGCCCGGAACTCACATTCACTCCGCGCGCCATGGCCTGCATCTTGAAGGGAATCAGTCCCTGATCGTGGTACATGGCGAGCACCAGATCGTACATCTGTTTGTTGTGCGCCGAGAAAAATCCATCCGCCGCGAAGGGACCATCCACGCGCAATCCCTCGGACTGCGCCGCACGCACGGCGGGGATGATGTGCAGCCGCTCCTCGTCGCCGATGTACCCGCCATCTCCCGCATGCGGATTGAGCGCGAGCACGGCGATACGTGGATCGGCGAGTCCGAAATCCTGCCGCAGCGCGCGGTGTCCGAGGCGCAGCGCCTTTTCCACCGCGGCCTGCGTCACGCCCGCCGCCACCGCCGCCAACGGCACGTGAACAGTGACCAGACCGACACGCAGATTGCTTCCAGTCAGCAGCATGATCACGTCGTCCGGCTGACCGCTCAATGATGCGAGCATGTCGGTGTGTCCGTGAAAGGGACTGCCCGCCATACCGATCGATTCCTTCGATAATGGCGCGGTAACCAGAGCCACGGCCTCGCCGCGCATCACGGTTGCGAAGGCGGCCTCGACCGCCGTGATGGCCATGCGCCCGGATGTCGCGGTCGGCGTCCCGATCGCGCTGGCATCGAACTCGTCGCCAGTGTCGAGCACATTCACCGCGCCCGCGACGGCCTCGGAGCTTTCGCGCACCGCGCGCAATTCCACCGAACGCAGTCCAAGCCGCTCTGCGTACCAGCGCATCGCACTCAAGGGGCCATGAACAATGGGTATGACGAGATCGAACAACTCCGAACGATCGAAGGCCTTGAGAATCACCTCCGGTCCAATACCGTTGACGTCTCCGATAGAAATGGCGATGGGTTGGGGCATCGATTATTCCTCCAGCAGTCGCAGATTGCCGTCGCGCTGTTTGTCCACAAAACGAAACGTCTTGCCGAGCGAGGGATAGTACCAGATTTCCATGCCCGGCTCGCCGCTGTCGAGCACGCGCTGCGTGTTCTCGGGGGGACCAAAAAGAATGTACACTTTCCCGCGGTCGGTGTCCACCCCATCGGCTTCGTACAATGTCTGAAATTTAATGCGCGCCTGATCCACGCGACGGAAATACTCGGTCATGTGCTCGTTGTAGGCGGTGCCGGGTGTGGGATCGCGTTCCTCCCAAAAGCGGCGGAGCTGGCGGCGCTGCGTTTCCTCGTCGCCATCCGTCATTTCCTCCAACTGCCCGCGCGTGAGAATGTAGCGCATGTCCTTCACCGCCTGCGGAATATTGCGCAAGGCGTAGGGCATGTCGCGCCAGAACACCGCGGTGCTCAATGACACGGTATCGCTGCGGCCATTGTGATCCCGTTGAAGAAACAAGTTGTACGGAGCGACATCCACGCTATCGAAGGGCAATTCGAACAGGAGCATCACGCGCTCGTCACCGGTGTGCCGCAGCAGCGAGAAATCCTCCACCATCCCTGCCGCACGTGGCAAGGCATACCCGCGCAGTACCGCAAGGGGTTGAGGATCGCTCTCCACCACGACGGAGCCATCGCGGTCGCGCCGCAGACGCACTGTCCACTCGCCGTCGCCCGCATCGGGCACGGGAACCGCGATGCGCACAGGCGAGGCAAACGGCATGCTACCGCCATACCCATGCACGTACTGTACGACGCCATCGTCCGACGAAGAAGGGTCCAGAATGATGGGCGCGCCCAATTCCCGCGAGAGATCGCGTGCCACAAAGGAGATATTCATCCGGCGTTCATTGCGTGAGCCCCTGTCGGTGGCCACGATCACCGCGGTGTATTCGCCGGCGTCGAGGTACAGTGTGCGCTGCAAGAGGAGAAATCGCCCCCTGCTGTCCGTTTCGCTGTATTGCGCCGCGGCCGCGCGTCCACCGATCGTACTCGATCCGATGAAGGTTCCATTGCGCTGCAAATCGATGGAGATGTCCACACCCGCGCGAAACAGCGAATCCGGCACACTGCCCGCCACGCGTTCGAACACCATGAAATCGAAGGAGACGCGGAACAGCAGATCCACACGCGCCAGCCCTGTTGAATCCGAATGCGTGTTGACCGCTTCGACGTAGAGCAGCCCGCCGTACTGCAACCGCGGATCGCGATGGTGCTCCGCAGCACCGGGAGGACCGCCTCCACGCTGCTGCGCGCCAGCCGACATTGTCAGCACAAGCAGCGGCAGGATGAGCCAGGTGTTAGACATCGAGATTCCTGACGTATTTCGCATTGCGTTCGATGAATTGCCGGCGCGGTTCCACCGAATCGCCCATGAGGATCTGGAACAGGCGGTCGGCCTCGGCGGCGTTTTCCATGGTCACCAACAACAGGGTGCGGGTTTCGGGATTCATGGTGGTTTCCCAGAGCTGCTCGGGATTCATTTCGCCGAGTCCCTTGAAGCGGGAGATCGTGATGCCGTCCTTGCGCGTCACCACCTCCTCTTCGGCGGGTGCCTCCTCGGCCACATCCTCGGTGATTTTCTGTCCGCGCAACACTTTGATTATTTCGTCGCGTTCGTCGTCGTCGAAGGCGTAGCGCTCGACCTTGCCTTTTTTCACTTTGTACAGCGGCGGCTGGGCGATATACACCTTGCCGGTTTCGACGAGCGATTTCATGTAGCGGAAGAAAAAGGTGAGCAGCAACGTGCGGATATGGCTGCCGTCCACATCGGCATCGGTCATGATGATGATCTTGCCGTAGCGCAGCGAGGAAAGGTCCATATCCTCTTCCCCGCCGATTCCGGCGCCGAAGGCCGAGACCATGGCGTTGATTTCCTGATTCTCGAGCACCTTGTGGAGATTGGCTTTTTCCACATTCAGGATTTTTCCACGCAGCGGCAGAATGGCCTGGAAGCGGCGATCGCGCCCCTGCTTGGCCGAGCCGCCGGCCGAGTCGCCCTCGACCAGATACACCTCGCAGTGCTCGGGGTCGGTGATGGAGCAATCGGCAAGCTTGCCGGGCAGGCTCATCGAGTCCAGGGCGTTCTTGCGGCGTGTCAGATCGCGGGCTTTGCGCGCTGCCTCGCGGGCTTCGGCGGCGCGCACGGCTTTTTCGATGATGCGCTTGGCGACGGGGGGATTCTGCTCGAGGTACAGTGAAAGCTGTTCGAAAATGATGGTCTCGACCACGCTTTTGGTTTCGCTGTTGCCCAGCTTGGTTTTCGTCTGTCCCTCGAACTGTGGCTCGGGTACCTTCACGCTCAGCACCGCCGTGAGTCCCTCGCGGAAATCATCGCCCGACATCGAGAGTTTGCCTTCCTTCACGATGCCGTTCTTGTAGGCATAATTGTTCAACGCCCGCGTGAGTGCGCTCTTGAAGCCCACCAGATGCGTGCCGCCTTCATGCGTGTTGATGTTGTTGACGTAGGTGAAAATGTTCTCGGTGTAGGAGTCATTGTATTGCATCGCCAGTTCCACCGGCGTGTTGTCGCGCATGCCTTCGATGAAAATCGGCTTCTTCATCATCGAGGTGCGATCGGTGTCGATGTATTGCACGAAATCCATCAGGCCGCCCTTGGCGTGATATTCTGCTTCCTCGCCATCGCGCTCGTCCTTGAGGATGATACGGATGTTCTTGTTCAGATACGCCAATTCGCGGAGGCGCTCCTCCAGGTAATTGAAGCGGAACTCGATGGATTTAAAGATTTGGTTGTCCGGAAGAAAGGTGATGCTCGTGCCGGATTTCCTGGTTGCGCCCAGCGTCTCCACGGGACCGTCGGGATCGCCCCGCGTGTACCGCTGCCGGTAGGTCTTGCCTTCGCGGTAGATGTCGGCCTGAAGCCATTCCGACAGCGCATTCACCACGGACACACCCACGCCGTGCAAACCACCCGAAACCTGATACGTCTGCTTGTCGAATTTACCGCCGGCATGCAGCGTGCACATCACCACTTCCAGTGTGCTGATGCCCTTGACTGGATGCGGACCCGTGGGAATGCCACGACCATTGTCCTCGACGGTGATGCTGCCGTCTTTGTGTATGGTGATATCAATGCGGTCGCAGTACCCCGCAAGAGCTTCGTCGATGGAGTTGTCCACCACCTCGTTGACGAGATGGTGCAATCCGCGCACGCCGATATCGCCGATGTACATGGCCGGACGTTTGCGCACGGCCTCGAGACCTTCCAGCACTTTGATGCTGGTTTCCGAGTAGCTGCGGGCGCGGTCTTGCTGTTCCTGTGTCATAATTGTGGTCGCTTGTAAAAAAGGTGATGTTACTTGCCAATGCAGAATCGCGAGAAAATGCCGTCGAGTATGTCGTCGGTGCGTACCACACCGATGATTTCGCCCAGCGCGTCGATGGCTTCGCGCAATTCCAGGGCGAGGAATTCCTCCGTCTTTCCTTCGTTCAGCGCGTGTTCGGCGCGGTCCAGGGCTTCGAGCGCCCGGCGCAGACAGCCGGCGTGCCGCTCGTTGGTCACCAGCACCTCCCCTGCCTCCGAAGGCCGCGCGAGCGTGTCGGCGATATCGACGAGGCGCAGCTCCAACGCGGGGAGGCCGTCGCCACGCAAAGCCGATACCGCAAGCACGCCGTCGGGCACGGCATGCGCCCCGGTATCGAGCAGATCGACTTTGTTGAACAGCGGCAGGAACACGGCACCGGCATCGTCGGCAAAGCCGCGCAGCACATCCAGATCACCCGACGCGCGCTCGGCGTCGACGATGCCGCAGAGCACGTCGGCGCGTGCGGCCAGTTCGCGCGTCAGGGCGATGCCCTCGCGCTCAACGGGGTCGTCGGTATCGCGCACACCCGCGGTATCCACGAAGCGGAACAGACGTCCGCGCAGCAATGCCTGCTCTTCGAGATAGTCCCGCGTGGTGCCCGGCACATCGGTCACGATGGCCCGCCGCATGCCGAGCAACGCATTGAGCAAACTGGATTTGCCCACATTGGGCGCGCCCAACAGTGCAACGCGCACACCCTCGCGCAGCAGGCGTCCGTTCGCGTGCGTGGCCAGCACGGCGGCGATGTGCGTGCGGGTGGCATCGATTTCGGCATGCAACTGTCCGGTATTGAGGAATTCCACATCCTCTTCAACAAAATCCAGGCCGAGTTCCAGCAGGCCGGCGCAGTGCAACAGCGCGTCGCGCATCGCGGCCACCGAGCGCGAGAGCGCGCCCTCGAGCTGCCGCGTCGAAGCGCGGCGCGCCGCATCGTGCTGCGCGTGTATCACATCGGCCACGGCCTCGGCCTGGGCGAGATCCATTTTTCCATGCAGGAAGGCGCGACGGGTGAATTCCCCGGGTTCGGCCTGCCGTGCACCACACGCCAGCAAACACTGCAACACCGCGGCCGACACCGCTGTGCCGCCGTGCGTGCTGATCTCCACGCTGTCCTCGCCGGTGTAGGAATGCGGAGACCGAAACACGGCGAGCAACACCTCGTCGAGCATTTCGCCGGCGGCATCGACCACGCGGCCATACAGCAGGCGATGCGAATCCGCCGCGCGCGGATCCGCGCCGCGAAACACCTCGGCGGCGATGCGCAGCGCCTCCGGACCCGACATGCGCAGCACGGCCAGACCCGCAACACCGGGCGGCGTGGCGAGAGCGGCGATGGTATCCTCGCGGTGTGCGGTATGCTGTTGCGGCGCATTCATCGGAAGCGAATGTCCTGTACCACGGTGGCGCCGATGGCGGTGTTGATGCGCGTGATCAATTCGCCACGCATCAGCAGCAGTTCCTGCCGCCAGGCGGCGTCGCGCACCCGCAGCCACAATGTTCCTTCAACGATGCGTGTCGCCTGCGCATGCTGCGCGATCACCTCACCCACAATGTCGGCCCAGCGCTGCAACACGAGCTGTTCGCGCATGCGCACATCCCAGCCCCGACGCTCCAGGGCCGTGCCGAGGGCGTTCGACAGCGTCACCAGTTGACCGAACGTTGGTTCCCGTTTCATGCCACTTCCGCGTACTGGTACACCCGGCCGGCTTCCACGCGCAGCACCGCGTTGCGTGCGTCCTCGGCATCGAACACCTGCGCGACATGCCTGCTGGCGGTGGTGATGAAGGTCTGCCCCATACCGCGCAACGCAGCAAGGACGCGCGCCAGCCGCTCGTCGTCGAGTTCGCTGAACACATCGTCGAGAAGCAGCACGGGACGTTCGTCCAGGCGCACGTCGAGGTAGCGGAATTCGGCGAATTTCAAAGCGATGAGCACGGACTTGTGCTGACCTTGCGAGGCCTGCGCGCGCACGTCCATGTCGTTGAGCTGAATGCGCACGTCGTCGCGGTGCGGACCATAGGACGTGCTGCCCCGCCGCACATCGCTGTCGAGGCGTTCCCGCAACGCCCGCACATACTCGTCGACTCCATCGCGATTTCCCCCGTCGCCGTCACCATAGGCATAAGCGATGTCCACCGCTTCGCGCTCGGGCACCAGTTCCATCATCGCTGCGCGCACGTAGGGCAGGAATTGCTCGATGAAACGCAGCCGCGCCGCGAGTATGCGCACACCGCTTTCGGCCAAGGCCTGATCCCATGCTTCAAGCGAGCCGCGCAACGCTCCAATGCGCCCCTCGGCCGTGGCGAGCAAGGCGTTGCGCTGGCGCAGCGCGCGACGATAGTCGAGTAAATCCATGAGATAGCTGTGCTGCACCTGCGACAACAGGAAGTCGAGAAAGGCCCGGCGCTCGCCCGGTCCGCCCGACGTGATCGGGCGATGCTGCGGTGAAAGCGCCACCATGGGAAACTGCCCGATGAGTTCGGCCATGGTTTCCAGCGGCGCATAATCCACTTCCACCAGCTTTTTCTGCATCCCGCCATAACGCAGGCGCACATGTCGCCGCGAACGCGACGCGGCTTCGAACTCGCCTTCGACCTGGAACGTATCCTCTCCCGTCGCGATCAAACCGCGATCCTGCCGTGTGACAAAGCTCCGCGACATGCAGAGCAGCGAAATGCCTTCGAGAATGCTGGTCTTGCCGGCGCCGTTCTCACCAACAAGCAACAGCACGCCTTCCGGACACGCGATATCCGTGCGGGCGTGGTTGCGCAAATGTTCGAGAACAAGACGTCGAAGCAGCATGCTCAGGCATTCAGTCGTAGCGGCATAACCAGCATCAGAATATCAAGTTCGCCCTGCTCGCCTTCGGGCATCATCAAGCCGGCGCGCGTCGGCGCGCTGAAGAGGAAGCTTACCTCCTCCGCGTCGATATGCTGCAGGGCCTCGGTGACATAGCGGGCGTTGAAGCCGATTTCCATTTCCTCCTCGTCGCTGAACACGGCGGGAATGCTCTCGCGCGCTTCGCCACCGAAATCCATGTCCTCGGCCGACACGCGCACTTCCTCGCGAGCGATGGAGAAGCGCACCTGATTGGTGGTGATGTTGGAGAAAATCGAACAACGCTGCACCGCACCCAGCAAGGCCGCGCGGTTGAGCGTCAGGCGCTTCTCGTTGTCCTTAGGAATCACACTTTCGTAATTCGGATAACGCTCGTCGATAATGCGGGAGAGCAGCGTCATATCGCCAAAACTGATGCGCACGTTCGAGCGGCCGAACACCACGGTCACCTCGCCCTCGCCCAGCGATTTCGACACGATGTTCAGCGCCTTGGCGGGAATGATCACGTCGCGGTCGTCGCCGCTGTAGGCCTCGGCCAGCGCGCCGCGATGCCGGATGCGCACGAGGCGGTGACCGTCGGTGGACACGGCGTGAAACGCGCCTTCCTTCCACTGAAACAACACGCCCATCATGGAGGGACGCAAATCGTCGGTACTCACCGCGTACACCGTCCGCGCGATGATGCCACGCAGCAGATCGGTGTCGAGGTGCAGCGAGAATTCCTCCTCCAGGCGCTCGGCCTCGGGGAAATTCGTCGCGCGCTCGCCCGCCATTTTGTACTCGCCCTGATTGGTCTTGATGGAAATGCGATTGTTGGTCTCGTCGGCCGTGAACACGATATCCGACGAGGAAAGGGCGCGCAACGTTTCGTTCAACTTTTTCGCGGGTACGGCGAAGCGGCCATCCTGCTCGCCCTGTACCTGCAAAGACACCGTCATGGAGATTTCCAGATCGCTCGCCGTCAACCGCAGTTCATTTCCCGTCAGCTCGAACAGCACGTTCTCGAGTATGGGCAGGGTGGATTTCGACGGCACCACGCCGATGACCTTCGAGAGTGCCTTGTGCACATCATTGCTGACCGCGGAAAATTTCATGACGTCCTCCAGTAGTCCTTGAAAAAATGGCGACGGCGCGGGGTGTCGCCGGCAGCGTGTGACCGCGCATCGAACGGCATTCGCTGCCTGATGTGAATCTCTGTAAGATACGAAAGAATCCGGTGAGATTCCACCGGATTCACGCCCACGAAGTGGGTAAAAACCTTGCCACGCAATAACTTACGGCCCCTGGCCGTGCGAGTTCAGCCCGAAAATTCGGCCGTGATGTCGCGGTTGCGGCGGCGCGACTGTATGCGGAATTCATCCACACCCAGGGCCATGTCGGATTCCACCGCGAGTCGAATGAAGTATTTGAGCATCAAGCGGCTGCTGTGCGATCCCAGACCACGCCCGAGATACTTTTCCATCACGGGGTGCACGGTCAGGATCAGGCGCAAGTCCTTGCTGCTGGTGCGGAAGCGCCGCAGCCAGCGGTCGATTTGCGTCAGCAAGGCGGTTTTGGAATGCACGCGGCCCGTGCCCTGACAGGTGGGACAACTTTCGCTCACCGACATCTGCACGCTCTCGCGCTCGCGCTGCCGGGTGATTTGCATCAGACCGAAATCGGACACGGGGAGGATGGTGAATTTCGCGCGATCGCGTCGCATTTCCCTGCGCATTTCCTCGTACAGCTTGCGGCGATTTTCCTCATGATCCATGTCGATAAAATCGATCACGATGATGCCGCCGAGATCGCGGAGACGGATTTGCCGCGCGATTTCGCGGGCCGCCTCCATGTTGGTGCGCATCGAATTCAATTCCTGCTCGCGGCGCGCGGCGTAGCGACCGCTGTTCACATCGATCACCTTCATGGCCTCGGTGTGCTCAATGATGATGTAGCCGCCGCTCTTGAGCCACACCTTGCGGCTCATGGATTGCTGAATCTGCTTCTCGATGTCGTATTTGTCGAAAATCGGGCGACGATCATTGTGGTACTCCAACACATCCACCTTGTGCGGCGCGACCAGATTGATGTACGCGCGTATGTCGCGGTACAGCGGACGCGAGTCCACGGCCACGCGGCGTACGTCTTCGGAAAACAGATCGCGGATGGTGCTGGACGTGGAGTTCATGTCCTTGTACAGCAGCGCGGGAGGCGAGGATTTCTTCATCGTGCGCTCGATTTCGCGCCAACTCGCTAGCAGCGATTCGAGATCCGCGCGCAGCACTTCCTCGGTCTTGCCCTCGGCCACGGTGCGCACAATCACGCCGAAACGCGCCGGCAGTATCGAACGCACGATGCGGCGCAGACGGCGTTTTTCCTTGAAACTCTGAATTTTCCGCGACACGCCCACGAGGTCGTCGTAGGGCATCAGCACGATAAAGCGTCCCGGCAACGCCACTTCGGTGGTCACCCGCACGCCCTTCGAACCCACGGGCTCCTTGAAAATTTGCACCACGATTTCCTGACCGCGTGCCAGCGTCACCACCGAGGGCGGACGCCGACGGCGCTTCTGCGGCTTCGCGTCGGGACGCTTGTCCTGCGCCTCGTCTTCACCGGCCTCGCCGCGCTCCTCCGCAGTGCCTTCGGCGCGCGTTTCGCGGAACGCATCACCGATGTCGGAATAGTGGAGAAACGCATCCTGTTCCAAACCGATATTGATGAAGGCGGCCTGAATGCCGGGCATGACCTTGGCCACGGTACCGATGTACACGTCGCCGACCATGCGCTCCTTTTCCTCGCTCTCGACGAAGAGTTCGGCGAGCTTTCCATCCTCGACAATGGCGACGCGTTGCACCATGTCGGAGGCGTTGATGATAATTTCCTTCTGCATGTGTCCTTTCGGATTCCCGCATCGCCCGGCCAGGACGATGCAATTAAATGGCGCCCCGCGGTGAAGCGGAGCGCCGTATCCTGTTACAGTTGCGACATCAGCGACAGCTTCACGCCATCGAAGGGCAGCAGCTCGCGGCAGACGCCGCTCGAGCAAATCAGACCACCGCGTTCGGTACCGTAGGAAATCGTCGCGGTGTGATCGTTGCCGATGCGATAGGCGAACTCGGCGGCGCGCCAGAAGTCCTTGCCCGAAGCGTCGCTTTTGTCGGTGGTGTACTCCATGCGCACCGTGGCCGACCAGGCCGAGGCGCGCGCCAGAGTGAACGAAACAAATTGATTGTAGAACGTCGGCGTGTTGCGATTGAACGAGTCCTGATAGAACTGCTGTTCGAGATTCACGCCAAGACTGTAATGCTCGTTGAGCATGTACTCGATGCGCACCGGCAGTGTGGTGCTGGCCTGCACGTGGGCCAGATTGCCCTCGTACGGCGCGTCGTAGCGGCGATTGAAGGCGGCCCGGATGAAGCTTTCACCTTCGAAATACCACTCCACTTCGGCGTACAGCTCCCAGAACGGGGAGAATTTCGCGTCAAGCGTGGGCAGCAGACGATTCTCGCGATCCCAGGTGGTGAGGAAACCATTGCTCTGCGAATAGCCGAAATGTCGGCTGGCCATCGAGCCGTTCACGTTGATGGTGATTTCCGGCGTGACAGCGTAATACACGTCCGCCTGAAAGCCCACTTCATCGTTGAAATCCGCCACGTGCGGATTGCGCGAAAGCAGGGTGAACACGTGCTCCTTGTGCACGATCGGGGGATTCTGCATGGGCAGCATGCGGCTCGGCCGATTGGGATCGCGCTCCTCTTCACCCACCACGTCGAACTTGTAATCCTTGTACTCCAAGGTCACACCGAGTCCAATGTCGGATGTGAAGGACAAACTGCCGTAGGTACCGTCGCCGTAGGCCGCGCCGGTGATGGAGTTGCCGTTGGGCTGTGGACGCAGGAAAGTCGAGCGCTTGAAGGCCTTCTGCACGTGCAGATCGAAACCGCCGTAGCGCGCGGTGATCATGGCCTCGGGGATGTCGGCATGCACCTGGTCGATACCGAACGCGCTGGGCAACTCGCCATTGGCACTCACGATGCTCGCGCCGAAGCTGATGATCTCATGCGGACGCAGTTCGAGATGGCCGCTTTTCACGGAATAGGTTTCGATACGATCCGAATTCAGCAGATCGTAGT
>JAMIQH010000025.1:0-2568 GCA_035914695.1 Bacteroidota bacterium
CGACAGCAGGGTGCCATTTATTTCCGCGCTGGTGGTGGGAACGCCGTAGTCGAAATCCTGAAATTCCATGGCCGCATCGTTGTGGTAAAATCCGCTGCCGCCGCAGGCCGTGAGCAAGGTGGATGTGATCGCGGCAAGGGCGAGGAGGAAGAAACGGACGTGCTGTGTGTATTGATGTGTATACATTCCGGCCTCCATCAGAACATCAGCCATGACGCGCTGGCGAACAGCACCCACGGTGCGTCGGGCTTGCGCTCGGTGTTGCGGACAAATGGACTGTCGTAGAAATCTCCGGGCACCATGTAGGCCGCGTGCAAGCCGAAGGTGAGAAACACGCGGAAGTTGTACTTCAGCTCGGCATTTCCTTCGTAACCGATGAAATTTCCTCCGAATGGCGGTTCTTCATTGGCCATCGCCGCCGCCGCGCCGAGTTTCATGCTCAGCACATTCGGAACGAGATCGTTGTAATAGTTCAGAAACAGCGCGGTGGTACCATACCCGAGATTGGAGATATCGTGTACCGCTGAATAGTACCGATTGATGACTTGCGCATCCGGAAAGAGGAGATACGCACGATGCGAAGAGTAAATCCCCACCGGCGAACCCCAGATATTGCCCGTCACCACTCCGGAGTACGTGCCGTCGGCCGCCCCGTCGGCGTCTCCCGTGGTGTACATGGCTTCGATACCAACGCGGTCGTTCAGCGTCTGCCCGTACTTGTAATACAGCGAGGCCTGTCCGGTGATGCCGAGCAGATCCACGCGCTTCCCCGCACTATCGCCGGGTCCCAATGTATCTATGCTTCCGAAATTCGCCATGGCGAGCGCATGGGCCCACCAGCGGCCGCCGTAGGCGAAATCGCGATTCCATGAAGCGTTCACTCCCAGCCAGCCCACATCGGCGATGTAGCGCGGATTATCGAGCTGCAGGCGCGCCGCGCCGTTGTAACTTGCGAGCGATGAATTAAAGCCCTGCCCGAGCACCGACACACCGCCCTGCCCCGCGCCGCGGTCGCGCACATACCAGGCACTACCGCCCAGCTCGAGTCGGGGGTGGAGTTTGGTCTCGGCGTCCACCATCCACAGCACCACGTCGTCATCCATCTGAATCTGATTTTCATACAGTTGGAAATACGCGAGCCGCACATCCGTGCGCGGCGACGGACGGAGATATGACGAAACGCCCACACCCTGCGTGCCCCAGAACATCAGGCGGTTGCCACTGGTCTGATTGGTCCACAGCGTGTTGGTGTTGGGATCGCGCGGATTGTCGAAAATGCGCTGCAGGCCCACGACGATGTTCCAATCCTTCGAGGGCTTGATCTCGAGATTCGCCATAAGGGTCTGAATATTCACCGTTGCTCCGCTGATGGCGCCACCGGTGTTGTTGCCCACACCGTAAGAGGCATCGCCCCAGGTGAAGTCCACCTTGAACAGGCCGCGAAACACTGCGGCGCCGTCCAGAATCGACGGACGGTACACGAACAGCGGCACGAAACGTGATTCACCGTAGACGCTGGTCCGCGGGAGCGTGGTGGTGGTGTTCGCGCCGAACAACCGTCCGATGATTTGCCCGCGAAGCAACTCGTTGGTGGGGGCGATATTCGAGGAGGTGAAACGATTGAACAGATAGCCGATGAACTGCAACTCGGCAGCCGGCTTGTCGGGCACGGCGTCGGATCGATCATCATCCACCGGATAGTTGGGGAGCTGCGCCCACGCCGGCGCCGCCAGCATCAGAAGCAGCAGAAGCATTCGTCGCATTGTTCGCCTCGTTCTTCATACCTGTGGGAGGAGCGGGAAAAAAATCCCGGAGCCCCGCAGTGCTTGCGCCGGCTCCGGGCTACTCGGTTCGATGATCAGTTCTTGACGTACTTCTGTATGTTGATTGTGCCGAGCGCACCACCAGATGTGCTTCCGAATCCTCCAGCCGGTGTCGGCTTGGTGACGCCGGTGAGAGGAGGCTGGGTCTGCGCAATCTCGTACTGCATGGTGATGCTGTTCGTACCCACGGTAACCTCGTAAATGCCCTCGGCCGTCAGCGGCGTCGGGGTGCCCTGCGTAACGGTGATGGTGCGAATCTTGTTGTTCGGTGCGGGAGCGCCACCTGTTGCGGTGAGGTAGGTGCCGGTGAGCGTCAACGAAGTGTTGTTGCTGTCGGTCTGCACCACGATGTAGCTGCCATCGGCCTTGAAGGTGGCGACAATCTTGCGCACGTTGAACGGCGGGCCGAAGAGCAGCGGTGCCACGTTCGCAACACCTTCCGACGTCCAAATGCCGACAATGGGATCCTCGACGGTGAACTGGAAGGACACTTCCTTGCCGGTGCCGCGCTTGAGTTTCACGGTTGTCGGTCCATTGGGAAGATCCGCGGGGACTTTCACTTTGATTTCGGTGTCTGTTACAGACATGGGCGTGGCCGGATAGGCGCCGAAGGTGAGGGTCAATTCCGCAGCACTGGTACCGAAATTCGAACCCTTGATCGTGACCACCGTGCCGATGGGTCCCGAAATGGGATTGAAGGTACTGACATTCACATTGGTGCTCGGGGTGATCGGAGTGCTGTCGT
>JAMIQH010000026.1:0-7556 GCA_035914695.1 Bacteroidota bacterium
ATTCATTCGGTGGTGTACGGCGGCTTCTCCGTCGAAGCCCTGCACGAGCGCCTTGAGGACAGTCAATCCAAAGTGCTCATCGTGGCGGATGGCGCCTGGCAGCGCGGGAAAATCGTGCCGCTTAAGGACATCGCCGACGAGGCCTTGCAGCGCGCCGCCACTGTGCAAAGCGTGCTTGTGGTGCGCCGCACCGGACAGGAGGTGAACATGGAACAGGGCCGCGACCTCTGGTATCATGATCTCATGCTGTTGCCCATCGCCTCCAGTAGTTGCAGTCTCGAAATTGTGGACGCCGAAGATCCCCTGTTCATGCTCTACACCTCAGGCACGACCGGCAAGCCCAAGGCAATTTTGCACACCCATGGCGGCTACATGGTAGGCACGTACACCACGCTGAAATACGTGTTCGACATTCAAGAGCAGGATCGCTACTGGTGTGCCGCCGATCCGGGATGGATCACCGGACACAGCTATATTGTGTACGGTCCGCTCCTCAACGGCGCCACCAGTTTCATGTACGAAGGGGCGCCCACTTACCCCTACCCCAATCGCTGGTGGCAGATGATCGAGCGTTACGGCATCAATATTCTCTACACCGCGCCCACGGCCATCCGTGGCTTGATGCGCTTCGGTGATGCCTGGGCCGAACGGCACGATCTTTCCACACTGCGTCTGTTGGGATCCGTCGGCGAGCCCATCAATCCCGAAGCGTGGAAATGGTACCATCGCGTGATCGGCGGCAACCGCTGTCCAATCATGGACACATGGTGGCAAACGGAGACGGGCATGTTCCTGATCACGCCCCTGCCCTGTGACCCGCTCAAGCCAGGTTCCGGCGGCCTCCCTTTCCCCGGACTGCGCATGGACATTGTCAATGAACAGGGCACAAGCGTGGGGACCGACGAGGAGGGCTATCTCGTTATTCGCAATCCGTGGCCAGCCATGTTGCGCACCATTTACAAGGATCCGGAACGCTACGTACAGCAGTACTGGAGCCGTTTCCCCGGCCTGTACATGACCGGCGATTCCGCCCGCCGCGATGCCGACGGCTACTACTGGGTCATCGGACGTGTCGACGACGTGATCAAAGTCAGCGGCTATCGTCTCGGCACGGCCGAGATTGAAAGCGCGCTCGTGTCGCATCCCGCAGTTTCCGAGGCCGCCGCGATCGGTCTTCCCCATGAGGTGAAAGGGAACGCGATTCACGCCTTCGTGATACTGAAAACCGGTGTGCAATGGCATGAGCATTTTGAAGATGAACTCAAGCGTCATGTGAGCCATGAAATGGGTCCCATTGCCAAACCCGAGAAAATCGACTTCGTCGACGCCCTGCCCAAAACCCGCAGCGGAAAAATCATGCGTCGCGTGCTGCGCGCGCGCGCGCTCGGCGAGGATCCCGGCAATCTCGCGACGCTGGAGGAATGAGCGCGTAAGGCCGTAGGTTACGAGTTGAATGCGGCGCGCGGGCACAGTGGTATGGTGACAAAATGCTCTTTCGTGTGTCTATTCGATATGTGAACGCGGCGGAAGCACGTGCCGTCATCGCAAGAACCATGACGTCGTATTCTGCCGCGTTTCGCAACAGATGGCCGTTTCGTTTCCCTCTTTCGAGGTATGTCTCATGAGATCAACGCTTCTCGTTGCATGCTCCCTCTTCATGATCATCAGCGACGTGGCAGCCCAACAAATGGATTGGGTCCGCCCCGTGGGTGATGCCACCGGTCACACACTCATCGCCGACATGAGGAAGCAACCAGACGGAGGGCTGCTGATCGGTGGTTCGTTCACCGCACGGCAATTGCACCTCGTCTCTCCCGCCTTGATCAATGCGGGGCAAAGCGATGGCTTCGTCGCCTCGCTGCATGCCGATGGCACGGCGCAGTGGGCACTTGCGCTGGGTGGCGGCAACGAGGATGCGGTAACTGCGTTGGGCACGGACGCGAACGGTGCGGTGTATCTCGGAGTGCGCTTCAGGAGCTTGTCGCTGAAGCTCGGTGGCAGCACGTTGTTCAACCGCGGCGAGTCCGATGCCGTACTCGTCAAACTCTCGGCGCAGGGCGCCGTGGAGCGCCATTGGCAACTGGGAAGCGCGGGACATGACGAGATCGTGGGTATAGCGGTGGACGCCGCCGGGAATGTGCTCCTCGCGGCACAGAGCATCGACTATCAATCTCCGGGTATCTTCACCCTGCATGTGGTGAAGCTGCGCGAGGATCTCTCCGTCGTCTGGCAGCGGCGCGGCATGAGCACCGACGGCAGCGTGCGCGGATTCGCTGTGGATGGCAATGACAATTGCTTCGTCGCGGGGGGTTCATGGAACAACATCGTGTTCGACGAGGAACACGAACTCGATATGAAGCAGGAACGGCGGGGATACATCGCATCCTACAGCAGCGACGGCACATGGTTACGGGGCAAGGTCGATACCAACTTCACCGCGATCAATCGTCTCGAAGTGCATGACGGCACGCTGTACGCGGCGGGCGAATTCGTCAACCACTACATGGGTTGGGGATGGCCGCTGGCGGATTCACATGTTCTGTTGAAAGCGATGAGCATGACGCTGGAGGACCGCTGGCTCCGCGCCGCAGGGGGTGCGCTTGCAACGCAAAGTCTCGATATCGTGCGCGACATGGACATCGATGCACAAGGCACGATTTTCCTCACCGGCGATTTTTTCAGTCCCGCTCTGGGATTCGCAGGGGATTCGTTGCGCAACGAGTTCAACAAGGATTACTTCTATCAACAGATCTTCGTGCTCAGCTACGACCGGCATGGCAATGAACTGCGCGGCTACGGTTTCGCAGGCAATCTCAACGATGCTGGCAGCGCCATCCTCGCTCTCGATGGCGGTCGTTTCGTCCTGGCGGGGAATTTCGAATCCGACGCATTGTACATCGGCGGACAATCGCTGATGAACACCGCGGCAACGCGGGAAATTTACGTGCATTTGCGGCCGAAGCGATTGGGACGCGACGCCATTTCCTTCCTGGCGCAATTCGTGCGTGGCGACAGCAGTGTGAACCCTGTTCCCCTACCGGCGACCTTACGCCTGTATCCGAATCCCGCGCATGGCGACGTCTTCGCCATGCATGGCATGTCCCCGGGGCAGCGTTACGAACTTGCGGTGCATGATATGGCAGGGCGCCTCCTCCATCGTTCGATCGAATACGCCTCGAGCGGAGGTATTCTCATTCCAGCCGGGAAGTTGCCTCCTGGTACCTACATTGTCACCGTTGCGTCATCCACCACAACCATCACCGGGAGCTTCATTCGTGAATAAGCTCCAACGTGCGTCCCTTTGCATCGCTCTGCTCCTTGCCGCGGTGCCCCGCGTCTCGGCACAGCTGTACATCAACGAATTTCTGGCTTTGAATGCCACTGCGGCGAGCGATCCGGATTTCGGGCGCTTCGCCGATTTCATCGAATTGTGGAATGCCTCCCCTTCACCCATCGATCTGAACGGCTACACCATCACCGACAATCCCTCGCGCAAGGACAAGTGGGCGCTTCCCTCGGTGATCTTGGCGCCTGGCGCCTTCCTTGTGATCTGGGCCGACGGCGCCGACGCGCGGCCCGGAGACACTGTCTTTGCCGAATACCGATCAGCATCGGTGGTGGCGGTGGCGGCGCATGCGAATTTTTCACTCAGTGGTGATGGCGAGTACATCGGGGTGTTCGACGCGGGTGGAACGCTCGTGGATGAGATCACTTACAGTGTGCAGGAGAGCGATGTCTGCCGAGGACGCGCTCCCTCGGCGCTTTCCACGTGGTGGTACTTCGGGGAGGCCACTCCAGGCGGGCCAAACGCATCGTTCGGCGCGACAACACTGACTTTCGCGCCGGAGCCGCAATTCTCCCTTGCAGCGGGATTTCATCCCGCCGGGAGCGTGCTGCGCATCACCGGCTATATACCGGAGGATGTGGTCCGATTCACCTTCGACGGAAGCACGCCAACGGAATCCTCTCCCGCCGTGCCCGACTCCTTTCCCTTGCTCCGTGGCTACGTGATCCGCGCCCGCCTGTATCGATCGGGCATGCTGCCTTCAGCAATAGTCACGCGGAGTTACCTTGCGGGCACGCCACCATCGCTACCGGTGGTATCGCTCGCCACCGATGCGGCGCATCTCTACGATGCGGATCTCGGCATTTTGCGCAACGCCATCAAGGAGCGCGAGGTCCCGATTACGGTGGAGTATTTCGACAGCACTGGCGTGCGGGGTTTCGCCATCAACGCTGGTCTGCGCGTGTTCGGCTCCACGATATACGCGCTTCCTCAACGTCCGCTTGCGGTGCGCCTCCGCGCCGATTACGGGCAGAGCGAGGTACGCTACCCGCTCTTCTCCGACCGCGCGAATGATCGCTTCTCCTCCTTCCTGCTGCGCAATGGCGGCAACGATTACAATATCAGCTACTTCCGCGACGGACTGGCGGTGCAACTCGTGCGGCAGCTCGCGGATGTGGACTACCAGGCCTACAATCCCTGCCTGGTGTACATCAATGGAGAATTCCACGGCATACAGGAATTGCGTGAGCGTATCGATGCGAGCACGCTAGCGATGAACGCCTCAGCGAGCGCTGCAAGCATCGACCAGATCGAGGACAGTCTCATCGTGATTGCCGGCGATGGAACGGATTTCTCCACCCTCTACTCCTGGCTCGGCACCGCCGATCCCAGTTCGGATGCGAGTTACGCCTATCTCGCCGCGCGCATCGACATGGCTGCATACATGAATGTGATGATGCAGAAAATTTTTATCGGTTACGCGCTGTACGACCTCAACAACACCGCCTGGCGTGACCGCGTGAGGGGACGTTGGCGCTGGATGGCAGCGGACATGGAGCATGCCTTCGGTCAACTTGGCGGCGATGCCGTGGACGGCAACACGTTGGCCACGGCGCTCGGGGATGGAGGCGACCTCCCGGAATGGTCGACACGTCTTTTCCGCGTACTGATGAGAAATGCGCGTTTTCGCGATGCCTTTCTTCAACGATTCGCGATGGCATTGGATGGCGTGTACCGACCGGATCGCACCGTGCATCTGGTGGACAGTCTCCATGCGCTGCTGGCGCCGCACATGCCTCGGCATATCGCGCGTTGGAATACGCCTGTGACCATGCAGGTGTGGGAAATGAATGTGGAGGCCCTGCGCTCCTGGCTACGCGACCGGCCCGCGCAGGTGTGGGGGCATCTGTCGACATACGCGGGCGGCGCGGACAGCGCGCGACTGCGCATTCACTGCGTTGGTGCGGGCCGGGTGCGTATTGCCGATCGCGCGCCTCGGGATTCCGTGGACAGCGTCCTGCTCTTCCGCGGTGTGCCCGTGTCCCTCGAGGCCGCTCCCATGCCGGGGCACCGCTTCCGTGGCTGGCAAGGTGTCGATGCGGACAGTGCGCACGCGATCATACGCTTGTCCGGCGACAGCAGCATCGTCGCGATGTTCGAAGCAGCCGAGGGAAGTATTATTCCCGCGAATATTACGCGTGATACCACGCTGCGCGCAGCCGACGGTCCGTGGTACGGCGTGGAGGACGTGGTGGTGCATGCCGGCGCGACCCTGCGTTTCGAGGCGGGTTGCGATGTCCGCCTCTACGACCATGTCTCAGTGTACGTCCGTGGCGGATTGCGACTTGAGGGCAACAACGATGCACACATACGCTTCACACCGGCACCCGAGGCCATCGCGCGGCGCCCACTTGGAAGCGATGCGCCCCGTTGGGGTGTGCTCGCATTGGAAGATGCCACGGACTCTGTTGTCATTCGGTATACGGACATCACGGGTAGCGGCTATGGAAAGGATCGCGCGCGGCTGTTCGCGACCATTTCCGCATTCAACAGCACGGTGCTGCTGGAGCACAGCAGTATCGCGGACAACATACAACCCTGGTACAGCGAAGGCGGCTCGGCGCATATTTCCCATTGCACGCTTCACACGGATAACACGGGCGATCTGGTGAATGTGAAGCGCGCCGTGGCGCCCGTGGTGGAGTACTGCGAACTTCGGGGCAATCGCGCTCCCGACACCGATGCCATCGATTACGACGGAGTCGTGGGGGGCAGCATACGTCACAATCATATTCATTCTTTTTTCGCCGAGAACAGCGACGGCATCGACCTGGGTGAGAACGCGCGGAATGTGATTGTGGAGCACAACATCATCCACGATTGCTCGGACAAGGCCATCTCCATCGGACAGGCGAGTACCGCGCTCATACGGCGGAATGTGATTTTTCACTGCGCGATGGGTGTTGCCGTCAAGGACAGCTTCTCCATTGCCATCGTCGATCAAAACACCTTGCATGAGAACGGCGTCGCCGTGGCGTGCTACGAAAAAAACGCATCGCGTGGCGGCGGCCGCGCCGAAGTGCGCAACACCATTCTCACATCCTCTATAAACGCGACGGTGACGAGCGACCACCTTTCCTCGCTCACCGTGCGGTATTCGTTGTCGAATCTTGAACGACTCCACGGCGACGGGAATCTCCACGCGGATCCCCGCTACGTGCATCCCGGTTTCGGCAACCTCGAATTGCGATCCGATTCACCCTGCATCGACGCCGGCGATCCCGCTTCGCAGCCGGACGAGGATGGCACGCGGGCGGACATCGGCGCACGGTATACCCACGGCGCTGCGGATCCTCCCCCGCTGCGCATCAACGAGTTCAACTACCATTCATCGAAGCACCACGACAGTGGCGATTGGATCGAAGTGCAGAACACGCTCGACATCCCCGTCGTTCTTGATGGATGGGTTCTGGAGCACGGCGGCCGCGAGTACCGCTTCCCCCAGGGCAGCATGCTCGTGGAAAACGATTATCTTCTCCTTTGTGAAGATACATCGCGAATGCGTGCCCTGCACCCCGCCGTCCGTGTGATCGTGCCTATGGGCTTCACGCTGGACAACGCATCGGGCGTGATCAATCTCTTCTCGCCGACGCGGCAGCTGGCACAGACCTTGCGCTACACCGACGATTGGCCCTGGCCCCCACTGGCCGATGGCAAGGGTGCCACGGTGGAACTCGAACACAACCGCGACGGCGGTGCCGATGAAGATTGGCGCGAGAGTTACGTACTGGGTGGAACACCTGGCGCAATCAACAGTGTGGCACCGGGCATCGGAGGGCTGTACATCAACGAGTTGCTCGCATCCAACAGCGGCAGCATCGCGGATGAATACGGCGAATTCGATGATTACTTCGAATTGTACAATGCGGGTGGCACTCCCGTGAATATCGGTGGCCTGTACATCACCGACGACGCCACGCGTCCGCAACGCTGGCAGGTGCAGCTGGATCAGCCGACAGCGACCACGATTCCTCCGGGCGGCTTCCTGCTGTTCTGGGCCGACGAGCAGCCATCGCAGGGAGCACTTCACGCGGACTTCAAACTCGGTGCCTCCGGCGAAAGTATCGGCGTGTATCAACGACGATCCGAGGGATATGTGCTGCTTGATCAACTCGTGTTTGGCGCACAGGAGCGCGACGTCAGCTTCGGACGTTATCCCGATGGTGGCGCGGCGCTCAGCCGTATGAGTCCCACGCCGGGCGCGAGCAAT
>JAMIQH010000027.1:0-3332 GCA_035914695.1 Bacteroidota bacterium
CTCCGCGACGCCGTGGCTGAGCCATGCCTTCAAGCATAATGACGAAAGGCAACGCCGTGCCACAAACGCGGTATCACACGTCCATGCGTGGTCTTGGCGCCGCCTCTCGTCTCCATTGGATGGAGGGGGGGTATTAAACTACCACCAAGAACTTTCGTTGTCAACTACTTGACTTTAACCGTAGTATCTCATTCTTCACTGTGTTCGCGGAACGCTCTGTGTTCTCTGGGCTAGCAAAGATTACGGGAGGCGGGCGTTACTCGATGCCCTGCGCGGCGAGCCAGCGCTCGGCGTCGATGGCGGCCATGCAGCCGCTGCCGGCGGCCGACACCGCCTGTCGGTAGACGTGATCCTGCACGTCGCCGCAGGCGAAGACGCCGTCCACATTCGTGTACGTGCTCTTGCCCTGCGTCACGAGATAGCCGTTCTCGTCCATGTCGAGTATGCCCTGGAAGAGATCGGTGTTGGGACGGTGTCCGATACCGATAAATAATCCGTCCACGCGGAAATCCTCCACCGTATTGTCCACGATGTTCCGCAACACGAGATGCGTGAGCTTTTTCGCTCCGAACTGCTCCTCGCCTTTCACATCCTCGACCACGCTGTTCCACTTGAATTCGATTTTCGGATTGCGCAGCGCGCGCTCGCGCATGATTTTCGACGCGCGCAATTCCTCGCGCCGGTGAATGATGGTCACTTTCGTGGCGAATTTGGTGAGGAACAATGCCTCTTCCACCGCCGTGTCGCCGCCGCCCACCACGGCCACTTCGAGATCCTTGAAGAAAAATCCGTCGCAGGTTGCACAGGCGGAAACGCCGTACCCCATGTACTCCTTTTCACTCTCGATTCCGAGCAACTTTGCGCTCGCTCCCGTGGACACGATCAGCGCGTCGGCGGTGTAGGTGCTTCCGCCCACCAGAACCTTGAACGGCCGGGCCGATACATCGACCGCAGTGACGTGTTCATATTTGCTCTCCGCCCCGAAACGATGGGCCTGCTTGCGCATCTCGTCCATGAGCTTGGGCCCGGTGATGCCCTCGGGGAAACCCGGAAAATTCTCCACCTCGGTGGTGATGGTGAGCTGTCCACCCGGCTGCACGCCCTCGAAGACGAGAGGCGCCAGATTCGCGCGCGCGGAGTAGAGTGCTGCCGTCAGACCGGCGGGTCCGGATCCGATGATAATGACCTTGCGGTGTTCCATTGTCCTTCCAAAAAAATGAACGGAATGTCAATCGTACTCAACTCTCGTTGGATTCGCGAGAGGCCAGAAGGGTTCGCGCATTGCGGCGGAATCCCTCGGGTTTGCAGCGCTTGACGGCGCTGCCCGCGAAACGCGCGCGGAACTCCTCGTCGCCGATGCGCGCGGCGTCATCCAGGCGCGGCGCAATATTCTCCGGACGTGGTGCGAAGCCCGCTTCGGGACTGGGCTGCGCGAAGGAATTCCATGGACACACATCCTGGCAGGTGTCGCAACCGTACAGCCAATCCTGAAAATCAAGGGAGCGCTGCTGCTCGGTGAACTCCCCGCGATGCTCGATGGTGATGTAGGATAGGCAGCGGTTCGCATCCACCACTCCGGGCCGTACGATGGCCGCCGTGGGACATGCCTCGATGCATGCCGTGCAACTGCCACAATAATCGGCAATGGGGGTATCAATCTCAAGTTCGAGGTCGGTGATAATCACGGCGAGGAACACCCACGAACCATAATCGCGTGTAATCACATTGCCGTTTTTCCCCAACCAGCCAATACCCGTGCGCACGGCCCAGGCCTTTTCGAGTACCGGACCCGTGTCCACACAGCGCCGCGTGCGCGCATGCGGAGCCAGTCGCGCGATCTGTTCTTCCAACAGCCGGAGCCGCTCGTCGATCAGGCGATGGTAGTCGTCGCCCCAGGCGTAGCGCGAAATGCGCCCAACGTTCTCGTCCGTAGCATGCTGCTGCGGATGGTGGTAGTTCATGGCGAGTGCGATCACCGAGCGCGCTCCCGGCAGCACCTCGCGCACGTCGCACCTTCGAGCGGTATCACGTACCATCCAGGCCATGCCCGCGTGATAGCCGCGCGCGAGCCATTCCTCGAGCAGGGTGCGCTCGGCCTCCAGCGCTTCGGCGGAGGCGATGCCGCAATGGGTAAATCCCAAAGCGCTTGCACCGCGGCGAATATCCTCGCTCAACGTCGCCATTCCGTCACCACCACGAGGGCGTGCCGCGCGCCTCGTCCATCAACACATACACGTCGCCCGCCTCGACGAGCACAGGATAGGTGGCAACGCGCCCGGAGGCGTGCACACAGCGGCCATCGGTCACATCGTAGCGCCAGCCATGCATGGGGCAGGTCAGCACCGTGCCATCGAGAGAGCCTTCGGCAAGCACAGGAATGTGCTGATGCGGACAGAGGTTCTCCAGCGCGTACACACTATCGCCGATTCTGAAGAGTGCGAGTTCCACGTCGTCCACACGCATCGCCGTGCCCCTGCCCTCGGGCAATGCGCTCACGGCGCACAGACGCACTTTGCGCACCGCGCCTTCGTCACTCATCGCGGAGCACCTCGTCCAGGGTGCCGCGCTGGCGCAGGGCGAATCCCCGCTCACCCTGCCCGATGGTGGCGGCTTCGACAAAGGGATCATGTTCGAAGATCAACACGTCCCCATCTCGCGCCGCTTCGGCCAGGAGTTGTTGCTTCTCGCGCAGGGTGACCAGCGGTTGGAGATCGTAGCCCATGATCCAGGGAGCGGGCACATGCGCGCTCATCGGCACGAGATCGGCCGCGAACAGCAGCGCACGCTCCCCTCCGGTGACGCGCACGAGTTGCTGTGCAAATGTGTGGCCGTGTACGGGAAGCAGGTGTATATCCGGAAACAGCTCCATCGCGCCGTCGAGGTCGTCGAGCAAACCCGCCTCGCGCAAGGGCAGGAAATTTTCAGGAAGAAAACTGGCGCGATCGCGGTCCGACGGCTTCAGGGCCCAGGCGAGATGCTCCTGCTGCACGTAGTGGCGGGCGCGGGGAAACAGCGGCCGGTATCCGTCCCCATCGCGCGTCACCGCGCCACCCGCGTGATCGAAATGCAAATGCGTGAATATGACATCGGTCACATCCTCCGGCGCAACGCCGTGCGAAGCGAGCGACGACAGCACGCGGCCGTGCGGCGGGTCGAAGGCGTAGATCGAGACCATCTTGTCCGACACCTTGTCTCCCGCGCCGGTGTCGACGAGTATGGTTCGTCCGTCCCCGCGGAGCAGCAGCACGCGCATGCACATGGCGATGCGATTGGCCTCGTCGGCGGGGGTGGATTGTTCCCACAGCGGCTTCGGAACGACACCGAACATCGCT
>JAMIQH010000028.1:0-9725 GCA_035914695.1 Bacteroidota bacterium
TGCAGGAGGTGGTGCTGCGCGATGTGCAGATCCATCGCGGTGTGGCCGAGCAGAACGACGATATCACCATGGTGGTGATTCGCGTGCGGGAGTCGTGATCGGGTTCATGTTCGGCGGCGGGCGCGGTTTGCGGCGCAGTGCGATTTTCCCGATGTTTTAAGGATGTTGCACTGTTGGAGCCGCCATGACGCGCGCGCTACCCATTGTCCTCGTCTGTTCCTCCCTGTTACTCCTTTCCTGTGATGGCGTCGGATCGTCGGCCGATGCGCGCTTCGAAGCGCTGGCCGGGCATTTCATCGAGCGCTGGCTGTCGTCGCATCCCGAATCGGCCACGGAACTCGGCGACCACCGCTTCGACCATCGCCTTAACGATTACAGCCGCGCCGGTGTGGACGCCGACATCGCCCTGTGCAAGGCCTACAGCGATACGCTGGCTGGCATCAAGGTCGAGGAACTGTCGGCCCAGCACATGATCGACTACGACATTCTGCGGCATGCGCTGGAAGCGGAGCTGTTCGCCCTCGAGGAATTGCGCGAATGGGAATGGAATCCCTTGCAGTACAACACCGGCGACGCGGTGTACATCCTCCTCGCGCGGGACGGCGCACCGCTGTCCGAGCGCCTTGCCGCGGTGAAAGAGCGTTTGCTCGCCATTCCTGCCGTGCTTGCCGCGGCGCGCGAAAACCTCACGCGTCCCCCCGCCATTCACACACAAACCGCCATACAGCAAAATCAGGGCAGTATCGCCTTGCTGAGCGAAACCTTGCAGGCCTTTATCGACAGCGTGGACAATCCCTTGCGCCACGACCTCGCGGCGGCGCGCGACAGCGCCGTGTCGGCCTTGCGCGCCTACGATGCCTGGCTGAGTGGCGACCTCTTGCAGCGCTCGGATGGGGATTTCCGCCTCGGCGCGGAATTGTACGCGAAGAAATTCCGTCTGCGTCTCGACAGTGACATGAGTTACGAGGATTTGCTCGCGCGCGCGGAGCAGGATCTCGAGCGCAGCACCGAGGACATGTACCGCACGGCCCTGGAACTGTATCCGTCATTGTTGCCGGGCAGCTCGGCCGCGACACTGCCGCGCGAGCGCGTCATCCGCGCGGTGCTCGATCGCCTGGCCGACGAGCATCCGTCGGATTCCACCATCGTACCGCAAGCTGGCAAGGATTTGGCCGAAGCCACGGCTTTTGTGAAAGCCCAGGGCATCGTGACCGTTCCCGACGACGAGCTGGACATCATCGTCATGCCGGAATTCCAGCGTGGCGTGGCGGTGGCCTATTGCGATTCCCCGGGTCCGCTGGAAAAGAACGGCAAAACCTTTTTCGCCATTGCTCCCACGCCCGAGGATTGGACCGATGCCCGCGTGCTTTCCTTCTACCGCGAGTACAACAATCACATGCTGAAGAATCTCGTGGTGCACGAGGCCATGCCCGGTCACTTCGTGCAATTGGCCGTGGCGAACAAGGCCGAAGCGCCCACGCTGCTGCGCGCCATCATGCCCAGCGGCGTGTTTGCCGAGGGCTGGGCCACGTACACCGAGCAGGTGATGAGCGATGCGGGCTTTGGCGGACCCGCGTTGCGCATGCAGCAACTCAAGATGCGTTTGCGACTGCTGATCAACGCCATCATCGATCAGGGCGTGCATGCGCGCGGCATGAGCGAGCGCGAGGCGATGGATTTGATGATGCGGCGCGGTTTCCAGGAAGAAGGCGAGGCCGCCGGCAAATGGCGTCGCGCCTGTCTCACCTCGGCGCAGCTCAGCACGTACTACTACGGCAACATCGCCATCAACGACATTCGCGCGCGCTACGAGCGCAAAATGGGCGCGGCGTTTTCGTTGAAAAATTTCCACGATCTGCTGCTGTCGTACGGCACCATCGCACCGAAATATCTTCCCATTCTCCTGAAACTGCCCGCCGCGGGAGAGGCGCCCGGGGCATGAGCGGTGACGCGCGCGGCGGCGGTTCCGCCGACGTCGACCAACTCGCCGCCCTGTTCGCCCGATGGGCGGGCAGCGAGGCGCGGAACGTCCACCCGCTGAAAGGCGACGCCTCCGACCGCCGCCTCTTTCGCCTGCAAGCGGAAGGGCGGAGTTGCATCGGTGTGATCGGTCCGAATATCGAGGAGAACCACGCCTTCGTGGGCTTCGCCCGGGCCTTCCGCGAACGCGGATTGCGCGTGCCCGCCATTCTCCTCACCGACGACGACGGGCGCATGTACCTCGAAGAGGATTTGGGCGATACGCTGTTCAGCGACTGGCAGCACGCCGCATTCGCCGAAGGCGACCGTGCGCGCGTGCTCGCGATGTACACACGGATACTGGAGGATTTGCTCCGCTTTCAATGCGACGCCGCCGATACGCCGGATTACGCGCTGTGCTATCAGACGCGCGCCTTCGACGCCGGCGCGATGATGAAGGATATGCTGTACTTCCGCGACCATGTGTTGCGGCGCCTGCTGGCGCGGCCCTGGGACGAGGCCGCCTTTCTGGAGGACGCCGGGCGCTTCGCGACACTGCTCGACGCCGTGCCGCGCGAGGGCTTTCTCTATCGCGATTTTCAGTCGCGCAACATCATGCTGCGCGATGGCGAACCGTGGTACATCGATTTCCAGAGCGGCAGGCGCGGCGCACCGTACTACGACGCCGCTTCGTTGCTGTACGACTCGCGCGGCGGCCTGCGCGAGGACGAGCGCCTCGCACTGCTGCGCGGCTATCGCGACGGCCTGCGCGCGCGGCGCCCCGTGGATGACGAGCAGTTCGCCGCGCTGTTCGACGCGTTCGCCATACTGCGATTGTTGCAAGCGCTGGGCGCCTTCGGCAATCTGGGTTTGAACAAAGGCAAGCCCGCCTATCTGGCGCTGATACCCTCGCGTGTGGACAGTCTCGGCGTTGTCGCGCGCCGCAGCGTGCTGCTGCGTGATTTCCCTTCGCTGCATGGACTACTGTTGGACCTGTGCGAAACGCCCGGCGCGCTGCGCATTCCGGAGCAGGTGGCATGAGCGTGCAGCTACGGATGTACAGCTTCGGCTTTCACCGCAGCGGTCCTCCAGCGGATGCGCACGGTAATGGTGGCTTCATCTTCGACTGTCGCGCCCTGGACAATCCCGGCCGTCAGGCGCGCTACCGCAACAGCACCGGGTTGGACGGCGATGTTCGCGCGTATCTCGACGCCGATGCCGACGCGGCCACGCTGGTCGCACATGCCGTGGCGCTGCTGCTGCTCACGGTGCGACGGCACGAGCAGCGCGGATTCACACAGGTGTACGCGGCCTTTGGCTGCACGGGCGGACAGCATCGTTCGGTGTACTGCGCCGAGCGCGCTGCCGAGGCCTTGCGCGCGCAGGGTGTGGATGTGCTGCTGGAGCATACCGAGGAGGCGCTGTGGCCCTGATCGGCATGGTGCTTGCGGCGGGCTTCGGTACGCGGCTCGCCGAGGCGTGGCCCGGCGTCCCCAAGCCGCTGGTGCCCGTGGCCGGTCGTCCGATGATTGCGCATGCCATCGAGGTGTTGCGCGATGCCGGTTGCGCGCGCGTGGTGGTCAATGCGCATCATCTCGCGGAACAACTCGCGGCGCATCTGGCGGCGGTGGATTACGGAGTCCCCGTGCTGCTGAGCGCTGAGTCCGACATACTCGGCACCGGCGGCGCGCTGGCGCATGCGCGTGCGCTGCTGCGCGAGGCCGACGACATTCTTCTGCACAACGCCGACATCGTGAGCGACGCCGATGTGCGCGCCTTGCTCGAGCGGCGACGGGAAAGCGGCGCGCTGGCGAGTTTGCTCGTGCAGCAACGCGCCTGTACGCGGGCGGTGCTGGGCGACGAGGCCATGCGCTTTCTGGGCAAGGAAGTCTGGTTCGAAGCAGGCGCGCCTCCGGCGGCAAATCGCTACGGATTCTGCGGCGTGCATGCGCTGTCGCCGGCTGTGCTCGACCATGCGGGCGCCCCGCGCTTCATCGACATTTTTGACGTGTATCGCGAAGCGATGGTCGCGGGGGAAATGCTGGTGCTGCACGAGCATCGCGGCTACTGGAGCGATCTCGGCACGGCCGAGCGCATCGCGGCGCATGAAGCGCATCTCCGGGCGGCCGCTTCGCCCGTGTGATGCCGAATCGCCTTTTCCCGCATGCCGAAGCTGTGTACCTTTCCGACTGCATTCGTTTCAGGATTGTGAAAAAAAACCATGACCACCTTTTCCCGCTTGCTTCCCGCGTTCATTGCGCTGCTTGTGCTTCCCGCCATCGCATTGCATGCCCAAAGCTCCGAACAGAAAGCCGCCGCCAACGCCTTCATCGATGCCCTCATCGCGCGCGACTGGCCACGCCTGCACGCGCTGTCGCACAGCACACTGCAGGCGCAGATATCCGATGAAAAATGGAAGGAGTTGATGGATCAACTCGAAACCAAAGGAGGCACGATACTGCGCCACGAACTGTACAGCGTGGAGATGAACCGCGGCTACGCGAATGTGGTGCACCATGTGCATTTCGCGAAGGATTCGCTGGGCATGCGCGTGGTGGTGGATTCGCTGAACTTCATCGGAGGATTCTGGCTCGAACCCGTGAAGCGCACGTACCTGTTCCCGCCCGCGCCCTACGCGGACACGACAGCGTTTCGCGAGGAGGAAGTGCGCATCGGATCGGAGTACGCCCTGCCCGCGACGCTCAGCATTCCCAATGGCGACGGACCGTTTCCGGCGGTGCTGCTGGTGCATGGCTCGGGTCCGCAGGATCGCGATCAGACCGTGGGTGGCAATAAAATGTTTCGCGACATCGCCTGGGGACTGGCCAGCAAGGGCGTGATGGTGTTGCGCTACGACAAGCGCACGAAAGTGCATGGCCGGAGAATGAACGCCTTCACCACGACCGTGCAGACCGAGACCATCGACGATGCGCTGCTGGGACTGGCGCTGCTGCACGCGCGCAAGGAATGCGACACCAATCGTCTGGTGTTGCTGGGCCACAGTCTCGGCGCCACGCTGGCCCCGGAAATCGCCGCGAACGCGCCGGCCGTGGATGGCGTGGTCATGCTTGCCCCCATCGCGCGTCCGCTGGAAGTGGTGATCGGCGATCAACTGCGCTTCATCGCATCGCAGGAGGATTCCATCAGTTTCGAAGAGCAGGTGAAGCTGGGAACGGAAATGGATAAAATCGCCCGCATTCAGGCGGGGACCTTCGAGCCCAAGCGCATGTTGCTCGGCACGCCGGGAGCGTACTACTACGATTTGCACAAGCGCGACCAGAAGGCCTACGCGCGCGCGCTGGGGCGTCCCATCTTCATCGCGCGGGCCGAGAAGGATTATCAGTCGCCGCAGATGGAATATGTGCTCTGGCAGCAATGGCTCGAAGGCATCGACCGCGTTGCCTTCCGCGAGTACCCGCGCTGCTTCCATTCCTTCATCGAAACCGATGGCAAACCGGGTCCGTGGAATTACGAAACCATCGGCAATGTGACGCCACGGCTCATCGACGATCTTGCGAAGTGGTGCCGCGACTGGACATTGACCGCTCCGGACGCCCCTCGGGAGGTCGCGCGTTGACACGGGGCCGGGGGATGCGCGCATGAGCGGCGACAAGGTGCACCGTCGTGTGCGCAAGCGCAAGGACATCGAAAAGCAGTGGCGCAAGGGAGAAGTGCGCTGGCAATACTCGGGCGACGGAGAAGCGGACGCCAACACCCTGAATCGCGTGCTGGCCGCGCCGCGCAGCTTTCATCTGGTGAATGTGGAGGGCGAGCGCGAGGCGCTGGTGGTGCAAACTGGCGGCACGCATACCTTGCTGCACAATGGTGAACGCGTCTTGCGCGCCAAACCGCGGCGCTCCACCACCACCGAGAACGGAAACAGCACGCTCGTGGCCATCGGCGACCGCGTGCGCTACCGCGCCGACGACGAGGAACTGGCGGTGATCACGCATGTGTACGAGCGCGCCTCCTGGCTGCAGCGCAGTTCCATTCGCGATGCCGCGTACGCGCAAGTGTTGGTGGCGAATATCCAGCGCATACTCATCACAGCGGCGGCCAGTTTCGAGCTGCTGCGTCCGGGACTGATCGACCGCTACATCGTGGCATCGCTCATGGGCGGACTCGAACCCGTGGTGGTGATCAACAAGATCGACTTGCCCGACGACGAGGATCGCGCGTATGTGGACGAGATCGCGGCGATGTACCGAGAGGCGGGGATCACCGTGCTGCTCACGAGTTGCTTCACCGGCGAGGGACTCGATGCTTTGGCCACGTTGACGCGCGACACGGTGTCGGCGTTTTCGGGACACAGCGGTGTGGGCAAGACCAGTTTGCTCAATGCGCTCATTCCGGATTTGAATGAAAAAACGGCCGAGATGAGCGAGCAGAGTCAGCGCGGCGTGCACACCACCACGCGCAGCACGCTGCATGCCCTGCCGGGCGGGGGGCATATTGCGGACACGCCCGGTATTCGGGAGTTCGGTTTGCATGAATTCGATCCGGCCGAGGTGCATCGGTACTATCCGGAGTTCGTGCGTCTCGCGCATGATTGCCGTTTCCCGGCCTGCACGCACACGCATGAGCCGGGCTGCGCCGTGAAGGCCGCCGTGGACGAGGAGCGCATTCACCCGCTGCGGTACAGGAATTACGTGCAAATGCTGGGCGGGGGATAGGGCGGCACGTTTGTGTCGCAGCCGCGTGTAGCGCGGAGGTCACAGAGGTCGCCGAGGTCGCGGAGGAGGGGGGTGAACTCTCGCTCCGCGGGTGGGTCGCTTTCAAACACGGATGCATGCACGGGATCACGACTTCCGGCCAGGGAGGATAGGGAGGGGATGAACTCCGCCGAATGAAACCGGTAATTATTCTTGCCGGATAGGGGCAAAACTGGAAATATCTCCTGACTTCGCCATGCTAGTTGGGATTGCAAATATGAGTCATTGTTTTCAATGATGTACGAGGATTCCGTTTGTGATGTGGGTGCTGCAATGGCGAACGCAGGCCGGAGGTGTCTCTTTCACGAAGCGACAGGGCTCGTGAGAATAGCCACCATTTGCGTCTTCGCACCGTGGCGTCTTTGCGTTGAATTCCCTTCCGCCTTCAGGAGAATGGAACGCAAGGTCGCAGAGAAGCAGAGTCGCAATGAGACGGGAGGGTGTTGTCACGTTTCGCGATTCAATGAGCCTTCCGCAGCGAGGAGGAAATTGTGCTTCCTTCCCGTGTCTCGGGTGCTGCAATGGCGAAGTCGGGAGCCGCGCGCGACACAGGGCCACGGGCGCGGCTTGAGTTTCTGCGGCGCTTTGGCTATTCTGTACGCATCATATCCCAATTACCATTTCCGGAGGAATACGGCCATGAAGCTGAAGGATATTCTCAAAGCCAAGGGATCCACCATCTTCAGCATCGATCCGGAAAAATCCGTGAAGGATGCGATCGATTTGCTCGTGCAATACAACGTCGGTTCGCTGATGGTGATCGACGAAGGACGCCTCGTCGGCATTTTTTCCGAGCGCGACAGTCTCCGCCTCTGCGCGCGCGATCTCGACAGCATTCTCTCCACGTGCATCGCGGATGTGATGACCTCCGATCTCATCATCGGCAAGCTCGAGGACGATGTCGAGGACTCGATGAATGTCATGACCGAAAAACGCATCCGCCACCTCCCTGTGCTCGACAATGGCTACGTCGTCGGACTCGTGTCGCTCGGCGATCTCGTCAAATCCCAACTCGCCGAGAAAACGGTGACCATTCACTACCTGCGGGATTACATCACGGGGAAGGATATGCGCTGACCGGCCTGCTGAGTGCGGAATACATTTGAAGAGATGAAAGAGAGCGAAGAGAGCGGAGAGGAAGTATTGAGGGTACACCCATCCTGAACCGTAGCGCGACCATACAGTCGAGTCGCCCACAACCAATTCCTCCTTACCCTCATCACCTCTCTACTCTCTTTCTTCATCGCGGGGAGAGCCAGTTGAGCGGATTCTGCTTTTGCCGCTTCCACCACAGCTCGAAATGCAGGCGTGGACCGGAAATGCCTTCGCCGCTGCGACCGATCGTTTGTCCGGCTTTGATCTTCTGATTTTCACTCACACTCACTTCGCTCAAGTGCGCATACACGGTAAAAAATCCCTCTTCGTGCGAGACGATGAGCAGATTGCCGTAACCGGCGATGAAGTTGCGCACCTTCACGACGCCGTCGGCCACCGAACGCACGGGTGAACCAGGCGGTGCGGCGATGTCGATGCCCGGACTGATGGTGACCGTGCCCAGCGTGGGATTGACATTTTCACCGAAAAATCCCACCACGGCACCCTGCGCCACGGGCCAGGGCAGGCGCCCGCGCAGACGCCCGAAGGCAGTGTTGGAAATCGGCACCGTCGGCAACTCACGCACCTCGGGTTGCTTCACGCCCTTGCCGCTCTTTCCGCCTTTCGTACGTTTACCGGCCGCCGCCTTTTGCTCGGCCTCCAGCTTGCGTCGCTCGCGTTCGATGAGGTCGGCGATAATGCGCTCGACGCGTTGGGCCGCCTCCTGTTTGCGGCGGAGTTGGCTCTCGTAGCTCTGTTTGTCCTGTCGCACCTTGCTCAGCAACTGCCGATGCTCCTGCTGCTTGCGCTGCAACGCCTGCTCCTCGGCGCGCCGCTCGCGGATGTTGCCCTGCTGCTCGGCGAGTTTGTCTTCGAGCAGCATTTTCTGCAGTTCGATTTTTTCCTTGCGCAACCGGATTTCCTCGGCATCCATGCGCGCGCGTTCGGAGTAGGCCTTCAGATATTTTGAGCGGATGAACAGTTCGTTGATGCTTCCGGACGAGAGCAGAAGCTCGGTGTCGTGCGTGCGTCCGCGGCGGTACATGTTCAGCACCGTGCGCGAGTACTCCTTTTTGAGCAAACGCAACTCGTTCTCGGCCGTGCTGAGATTGAGCTGCGCAACGGCGATTTCCTTCTGATTTTGCGCGATGTCCTCGGACAGGCGCTGCACGAGAGAGCGGATAAGCGAGGTCTGCCGGTCATAGTCGTCGAGGCGCTGCAGGGTGCTGCGCTCACGCTTTTCCGATTCGCGCAGGCGCTGCTCGAAACGCTTGATTTCCGTGCGCAGCTGCTCGAGTTCGGCCTGCCGACTTTTCACACTCGAACCTTTCTTCTTCTGCGCCAGCACGTCGCCACAGAGCGAGCCCAGCAGCAGCAGCAGGCCGAGTATCCCCGCAATGGCATGTCGAATCGGCAGTTGCATGAAGCGGACAGGATAATGCACGTATCGGAAAATACGGCTCCGTCGTGTAAATCCCAAGAAAATGAATGCCTTAGGCGACTCCGCTTGGAGTATGCTTTAATTGAAGGTCCCGGAGGTGCTGTAATTTCAAGCTGGACGGACTTGCGTCCACGAGGCGACTGTACGAAGAGCGGTCGTTAGCGGACACGCCGCACGGGGCCGATCGAGAGGGAAGCGCGACTTAAAAATACACGCGTCTCGCGGATTTCGGGTAGGTGAAATTGAAGCTGATGGGCAGATCGTTGATGGCCAGCGTCTGATACTGCAGAGAAATACTTTCCTCGGCGTCGGGACGCGCGATACTCACCGCGTGGGGGAAATAGCGATCGTCCTTCCTGCGAAAATCGCGGTACACCACTTCCTCCATGATGTCTCCATCGATGTTGCGCCGCACGAATTTCCGTACCGCCATGTACTTCAGATCCACAGTGTACTCGCGGCTCTGTGTGGCATCCTTCCACGTCAGCACGTAGAGATCGTCCTGCGTGTACGCGTCG
>JAMIQH010000029.1:0-2121 GCA_035914695.1 Bacteroidota bacterium
TCCGTGTGCACCACAAGTCTTTTGCGTTGTCCAGCATCGAGCCACGTGGAATCCTTTTCCGAAACGTCCTCCACCACGAAATCCACATCATCCGCCATTAGATTCGTGAGGCCCCACGCGATGTGCCCATTGTGTCCGATCACCACACCCGGGACGCCCGGCAGCGTCACGCCGGCCACGTTGAGCCTTGGCGTGGACATGTGCATGATGTACCAGCGCGCTGGTTGCATGAACACGAGATGCGGGTCGTTGGCGAGTATGGGTTTGCCCGAGGCCGAGCGTCTACCATCAATCACCCAGCTGTTGCTACCGACACCGCTCCCCGCGTTTCCGAACACCGATGCCAGCGAGGCCATGCCGGCGCGCAGCAATTCGGCATCGCCTGGGAGAGCTCCCGGTGCAGCCGGTGGGAGGAACGGTCCTTCGCTGTCGTCGCGTGGGAAAATTTGCCGCGCCTTGTCCTCGCCGAAACGTGTGATCAGTTCCTGCAGCGTCAAATCCACCCACCACGACAGGCCAAGTTCCCATCCCATGAGCCGTGCGATGATGAGCGAATGTGCGGGCTGCCAGGGCTCGGGTTCGTATTGCAGAAGGTCGAACTCCACCGGCAATCGTCCCCGGGCTTCGCGTATGCCGGCGTTTACTCCGCGCGCGTATGCTTCAAGAATGTTACGGGTTTGAGGAGACACGAATCGGAGCAAACTATCCGCAAGCCGTGCGATGCCTATGCTGCGCATGAGTCGGTCGGCGGGCAACAGGCGTGATCCAAACACTTCGGCGAGTCTTCCCTGTCCATAGCGCCGGAGTATATCCATTTGCCACAATCTATCCTGAGCATGCACGTATCCTGCCGCCACGTAGGCGTCGTACTCGCTTTCCGCGAGAATATGGGGGATTCCGGCAGGATCGCGATACACCTCCACTGGTCGGGACAGACCCGGTAGCCGCGCTTCACCTTCTTCTTGCGGCAATGCGCCAGTGACGAGTTGGTAGAGGAAGAAACCTGCCAACGAACATACAACGAGCGCGCTCGCCAGCAGGCCCAGCCATATACGACGTCGTAGCATGTGTTTCGGCGCCACCATGGCAATCAAACTAGCACCCGGGCATACCAAATCCAATGCAAGACGTCGAACCCGTCAAGATCGATTTCACACCGGTGAGGGATGCCATATGGTCCTATCACGGCAAACGGGGAATGCGCTGTCCTGTGTTCCGGAGTCGATCGATCGGTAAAATGCGTACATTGCGTCAACAAGCAAGGAGTTCGCCATGTCACGCCGCGTTGCGTCCCTTCACGGTCGTTCCTTTCAGGTATTGCTTTCCTTTGTCTTTTTACTGACAGCGATGGCCGGTCCACTTGTGCAATTGAAAGCGCAATCCCGCTTTCCCGACTGCGATTGCACGATCGCCGATGTGCGGCTGAATACCGTGCAACCCTGTGATGTCATCATTGGCGATGTGCTGCGCGTGCGCAATGCGCAGGAATTCCGCGACGCCATCATTGAGGCGAATACGCGCGGCGGAGGCGTGACCATCTTGCTCGACGACGGCACCTACCGCGTGGCTTCGACGAGCTGGTTTCCCTACCTCACCGCGAGTGATGTGGTTATTCGCGGTGCTTCGGGCAATCGCGACGCGGTGATTCTCGAAGGCGGTGGCATGCGCGATGTTGCACCTGAAGTGGAAAACGGTCTGCTCCTCGCCGGAGACCGCGTGATCATCGCGGATCTCACGATACGCGATGTGGGGAATCATGCCATTCAAAACAGCGGGCACAATCTGGTGGTACACAATGTGCGCGTGCAAAACACCTATCAGCAGATGATCAAAGGCGCCACGGAGCGGAGCACCATCGATTCGGGCATCGTGCAATGTTGCCTGCTCGAGTACACCGCGGGCATGGGACCGCAGTACTACATCGGTGGACTGGACATTCACAAGGGTCATGGCTGGACGGTGCGCGACAATGTGTTCCTGGAAATTCAGAGCCCGTCGTCCTCAACGGCCGAGCACGCCGTACATTTCTGGAACAACTGCGCGAACAACATCGTGGAGCGCAATCTGATTATAAACTGCGACCGCGGTATCGGGTTTGGCCTGGGCGACAGCCCCAACACC
>JAMIQH010000030.1:0-6599 GCA_035914695.1 Bacteroidota bacterium
TTCCCAGGATTCGCGTATCATCGCCAGTTTGGCCGGACCGATGCCGTCGATCTCCAGCAGCCGGTCGATCCGCTCGTTCATCACATGCATGGTATCGGCGCCGAAGTGCTTCACGATTTTTGTGGCGAGACTTTCCCGGATGCCACGAATCAATCCCGAACCGAGGTAGCGCACAACGCCCTCGTTGGTGTTCGGATACACGATTTCGTAGCCGGTGAATCGGAACTGCCGTCCATACTTCGGATGTACGTCCCAGCTTCCCGTCAACGCGTAGCGTTCGCCCGAGGCAGCCGAGTGCATGGCGCCGACAGCCACGATGGGAAACAGCTCGCCCTCCACGTTGAAGCGTGCCACGACGAAGCTGCCATCGGCCGAGGACCAGGAAATGCGCTCGAGCGTACCTTCCAGGCGCTCCTCGGCGCTTTGTTCGCCGCCCTGGTCGTGATATTTTTCCTCGGACTCACTCATGTTGGAGGATGGACTCGTGAAATTTCACACCGAATATCTCTGGTTCAACACACGGGAACAGCGGGAATATATCAACATCACCGGCAAGGTGGAAAGCATCCTACGCAGCAGCGGCATACGCGAGGGCATGATTCTCGTCTCGGCCATGCACATCACCGCGGCTGTGTACGTGAACGATGCCGAGGACGGCCTGATTCACGACATCGACACCTGGCTCGAACAACTCGCGCCCTTCCGCCCCGACTACCGGCATCACCGCACCGGCGAGACCAACGGCGACGCGCATTTGAAAAGTCTCCTGCTGCATCACGAAGTAATCGTCCCCGTGACCGATGGCGCCCTGGATTTCGGACCTTGGCAGCAGATTTACTACGCCGAATTCGACGGGCGGCGGCGCAAGCGCGTGCTGGTGAAAGTCATGGGCGAATAACGCCCCGCCTCGCGGTTCACGCATGAGCAAGGGACCGGGCGACGTTATTTTTTCGTGATGATAATTTCGGTGCGGCGATTCAGGCGACGTCCGAGTTCGGTATCGTTCGGCGCCACGGGTTGCGATTTGCCCATGCCGCGCGTGGTCATGCGCTCGGCGGCAACGCCGCGGTCGGAGAGGAATTTTTTCACCGCGCGCGCGCGCGCGTCGGAGAGCGCCACATTGTACTCGTCGCTGCCGATGAAGTCGGTGTGCCCGCGAATTTCCACATGCATCGTGGTGTAGCGCTTGAGCATGGCGAGAATGCGGTTCAAATCGTCGGTGTAGGCGAGATCGAAGGTCGCGCGGTTGAAATCGAAGAGAATGTTCTCGAGCACGAATTTCTTGTCCACATCCAGCACGGTGATCTCTTCTTTGATCACCGGTTCGTCCTTGGTATTGCGGATCTCCACGTTCATTTTCTCCGGAGGCACTTCATCCGTCAGGCGGTATTTCACCGCGTAGAGATTGGTGAGCGACTCGGAGAATTCGTCGAGAATCGACGAGAAATTTTCAATGATGTTGAAGCGCTTGCCACGTGTGGCCTCGGTCATCTGGAAATACTCGTCGATGCGCGGCGGCGTGATGGCGAAGAGCTTCACATTCTGCCGGATCAGGAAGTCGATCATCGCCTTGGTGTTGAATTCCGTCTTCCCATCGCCACGATCGCCTTTTTGATGGAACATGGCATCGGTGATGAGAATGAAAATGCGCTGCGCCGACTGACGGAATTTGAAGGATGTGGCCTCGAACAAACCTTCCAGCGCGTTTTCGTTGTCGTCGCCACCGCCGCCCACCTTGATTTCGTCGATCCAGGAAATGAAGGTTTTCACATCCTCGGTGAAATCCTTGTAACGCTCGATGCGATCGCTGAACGAAATCAGCGCCAAACGGTAATCCACCCCGCGGCTGGCGAGGCGGTTCGTGAACTCGATGACGTTGTTCTTCACCTCGTTCACTTCCTGCTGCATACTACCGGTCTGGTCGATAATGAAGGCGATGTCCACCGGCACGCTGTTGTTCGCCGAAATCTTATCCAACCCCTCGATCAGCACGGGCGCGCCGTCCTGGAAAATCACCATGTCGGTTTTTTGCAGACTGGGGTAGTTGTTGCCCGTGGAATCGCGAGCGTCGAGGATGAGATTCACCTCGGGGTAACGGCTGATATCCACCGCCCGGATGGAAATGGTGACACGTTCGGGATTTTTACTGCGCGCGGAGATGATGGTGGGTTTGCGCAGACTGTCGCTGGTGGACATGGTTTCCGTCTGAATCAGCTCCCTGCCTTGAACCCGGCCCTCGGCACGCGGCAGCGTAGACGGGACGCATACCAATGCCAGCACGAGCGCGAGCAGAGGAAGAGCGGAAGGGATGACGGTCGATCGCTTCATGCGGAATGGTTCCGAACTGCGTGAAGGCTCCCGTGTCAGGGACCGCTGGAAAAAGCGTGCAGGCGATGGCTTGCGCTCACCGCCTGCACGTGTGACATCAGTCGTTCAGCACCGATATTCGTCGACGGTTTCTCAGAATGCGAATCCGAATCTGAGACCGGGGACGATCATTTCGGTGTGTTCCCACTTCTCGGCATCGCGGAACACGATGCGCGAGTACTTCACTTCGGCGCGCATCCACGAGAAGATGTGCAAATACACTTCACCCATCAGCCCGCCGTCGAAATACTGCACGGCCACGCCGTACGTGGTCTTGCCGTAGTGGTCATACGAAAGCCGAGCGTACAGATCGAGCACGCTGTGGTCGGAGACCGTTTTCACGCTGTCCTGAATGCCGGCGAAATTAGCATCTTCGAACTGATTCTTGCGGCTGGCCTCGATCACCTTGTTGTACCCGATACCGGCGGCGATGCGCAGGCCATCGAGCATGAAACCGAGATCGCGCCAGTAGAACGCGTTCGCGGTGGAAGCGACGTAGTAGAAACGGCGCGTGGCATCATTGGGATCGGCGAGATCGATTTTCGCGCCGTCGCCGTTGATGATGTCGCCTTCCACATCGGTGATCTTCTTGTTGCCCAGCGTTTTCAGACCGAAGGACACGAAGGCCGCAGCGCCGATACCGTCGGCATCCACGCCCGGAGCACCGGAGATGTTCGAGAGCTGCTTGTAATATTCACCCGTCGCGCCCCAGGTGCCATTGACCTTGCGCTGTTTGAACAGGGCGAAATTGTCGAGAATGCTCTTGTCACCCCAGGTGAAGGGAATGGACGGACCGAACTTGATGCGCTCGGTTGCGGAGGGCTCGTAGACGAACAGCGTGTTCCACTGTGCGCCATAGAGGAAGGGAAGATTGATCCAATCGTTGCCGATTTTCAACTCGAATCCCGCGCGGATGCGCGAGGGCTGCAAGGCCACGCCATCGCTGGCGCGCACGTCCGAGTCGAGCGTCCACATGAAGCCACCACCGAAAGGAATGCTGATCGTGGCTTCGGCAACGTACGGCGCCGGCTTGAGTGCGCCCGTTTCGTCGAGATGCGCATACTGCTCGCGGCGCACGACGTAGTCGTACAGATCCGGCGTCAGTACTTCGCGAAGATTGCGACGACCTACGATGCGGTAATCGTCGAAATCGGGATTGTCCTTGTTCGGGATGAAACCCGCGGAGAGGTTTTCCGCATCGTGCGGACGCGCCTTCTCAATGATGATGGCGATCAGGTTCTGATCGTCCTTCGGACTCTGGATCACGCGCAGCCGCGCCTTGCTGGTGAGAATGCGCTCGGCGATGGTCACCGCCTCGGCATCGCGCAAGTCGTCGCGGTTGTCGCGCACCTTGCGCATCACCTCGAGAATGGTGGGCTCGTCCTGAATGATCCACTGCGGGAAATACTTGTCCACGAGCGGATCGAGACTCGTCAACGCGCGCAGCAGCACGCGGAGGCGGTCATTTTCGTCCTTGTAGTGGTCGATGGCCACATCGAGCAGACGAAGGTAGTTCTGGCGATCGTCCTCGCCCGGGCGGTAGGTGCTCAGGTCGTTGACCAGCTTGTCGCCCCAGGCCATGCGGAGGATCATGTCATCCTCGGAGTAATTGGCACTCCGCATGTAGCGCATGATTTGCTCGACATTCGTCAGCGCGTCAGCCGATTGCTGCGCTGTGACGAGGGAGGGGACACCGAGCAGCGCGATGAAAAGCAGGATGAAGAACGGGAGAAAACGTGTGTTCGTCTGCATGCCTTGTGTTTCCGTGCTGGAAAATGAAACATGTGTCATGGTGCCGCCTCCTTAGTGGAAGATGGAAGGAAGCCCGATGCGCAGGCGCGGGGTGATGAGGAAATACGTGTTTTCGTTTTCCCACACTTCCTTCTCACGAAGCAGGAAGGAGTATTTAGCTTCCACGCGCAGCCAGTCCGTCAGCTCCAGGAAGGCGTCCGCCATCATGCGGCCACCAAGGTACTGAATGCCCAGGCCGTAGTGGTTCTGCGCGCGAAGATTGATGAAGGACATGCGCACGTACACATCCACGATGTCCTTTTCCTTCCCCAGCGTCACCATGTTGCCGACATCCTCGAGACGGAATTCACGGCCTTCCTTGTTGCTGCCCACATCGGCCAGCTCAACCACATGGTTGCGCTTGATCTGCATGAAGGCACCACCAAGATTGAGGCGGAACGCCATCGTCGGATTGAAGGCGCGATCCTTGAACATGATCGGATAGTACACCTGGGCCAGCGTGGAGATGTGGAAGAAATCACCGTAGTAATCCTTGTCGTCCAACGCCTGCGGACGCTGACGGATCACCTCCATGTGCGAGTAGGCTTCCTTGCCGTCGAAATCGTTCACCACCATTAAATTACCGCCCAGAGAGAACGGGAAGCCGAAGGTGAAATCGAATGCGACATTGTAACCGCCGTTCGACGAGAGCAGCCCCTTGTCGAAGGCCAACGGTGTGGGAAGATCCTTCGCGATCATGTTGAACGGCAGGATCACACCAACGCTCATCTGATTCTTGAATCCAACCGACAGCGAGGAAACACCGGTGGACCAGCGCGGCAGACCAATCTCGTCATTGCCGATCGTGTAGGCAAGTTTCCAGTTCGGAGCAAAGCCCGAGCGGGCTGGCGAGCGCAGTTCGAGCTTGTCCAGAGAAGCATCGATCGTGACGATGTCCGACGGATGGATGCCGGGATTCGCCACCACTTCGATCAACTGCGAGAGACTCGCCTCGCGCGCCTCGATGAACAGTTCGCCTTTCGTTTCATAGGAAGTTTCGCTGTTGAACACGAACTCGATGTTCGTCTTGTCCGTGGCGCCACCCTTCTGGTCGAGCTGAATCGGGAATTTCGTCTTCACTTCGAAAAGATCGGCGTTCTCGTTCACGAACTTGATCGCCGTGATCTTGATCGGGCGATTTTCCGGATTGCGAATCTGCAATTTCCTGGTTTCGGGATAAAGCACGGGAATCGACTGCGAGAAGAAGGGACCGGCCGCCTCGAACTGCGGAACGCGGATCGAGCCTTCGAGCGTGTCGCGGCTGTTCCAGAATTCCGTAAAACGACTGGTAGTGGTCTCCAATTCGCGCTGTGTCATCACGATGAACGGACCGACCTTGCCCGGCATCCAATCGCCGCGCTCGGGCAGCGGAATGGTGCTGGACTGGCTGCGACGCGAAAGAATGTCGTCGTACAGCGCTTCGTCGGCCAATTGCAGCATGTTGAGCAAGTCGGTTCCTGCAAGGGAGTAACCCTTGGCAACCGGCTCGCCGCTGGCGCCGCCGAATTCGCCGAGTCCTTCGACTTCCGCGTTTTCATCGACGCCGGTTTCCTCCGGCGGCAATACTTCCAGTTTCTCGACATAGACTTCGATGATCTGGAAGGGCTCGACGCCGTAGAGTTCCTGCTCTTCGGGTGTGGACTCGACGTAGTACACCTCGACCTTGCGCATCTGCGCGCTGCCCTTGCCTTTGCGGCCGGCAACATCGAAGGTGCCATCCTCGCGGTATTCTTCTTCGAACACGCCGAAGTCGTTGGCGCGCGAGAACACCTTGTCGATACGATCAAAGTACTGGCGCAGGGCGAAGCCCTTGACCTGCGTGTAATCGTAGCCCGTGGTGGCCGAGGAACGGCGGCGGCCCGTGGAAGCGCGGGGTTTGTCCTGCGCCGCCGTACGGATGATCTGATTTTTCTCTTGCGCGTCGTTGTACTCCTGCTTCAGATCCCCCTGCTTTTCCTTGACCTGCTTGTCGGCCTGGGCCAGGGTGTTCGGGGAAACCGCGAGGAGGAGCGCCACGACGAATAGGGCATATGCAATGAGTTGCTTGCTCATGGATTTTCCTCTGCTATCGAATGGAACGTTCGGCTTCGTGAATTTCATGGTCGGGCCTATTCGGAGTACAGCATGACGTTGTACTTCTCATTGACGGTGCCGTAGCGGATGGTGATCGTCGCTTCGGTTCCGTCGCGGCTGACCTTGCCCTTCAGGAAGAACTTCACGAGGCTGCCCTGTTCCTGCCCCGTGGTCGGATTGGTGCGCGGGAGCACCTGGATTTCATCCAGCAGATCCTGGCCGTCCTCGGATTCCGCTTCGATGCGTATTTCATTCTGCGGAATGTTGCGGATGTTGCCGGCCACGCAGCGACCGCACTTGGCCGCGGTGAACTGGAACACGTTGTTGATCGGATACTCACCGCCATTGGCGAAGGAAGCCGAACCGAT
>JAMIQH010000031.1:0-22853 GCA_035914695.1 Bacteroidota bacterium
CTGCACGTCCGTCAGCGGCGTGACCAACTGCAAGTCCGCCGCGTTGTACGTGATCTTGTAGCGCACGTTCTGCGCTTCCTTGTCGCCGTTGTTGATGAAGCGCCCCGTCACCGAGAACGGGTTCGGCGTGTAATCCTTGATCTGGCGCTGCCACGACAGGTTCGACGGCGCGCTGATGTCGCAGTTCACCACCGGCGCCCGCGGAATGATGCAAATCTCGCCGGGATCCACGATCGGGATGAAGCAGCCCGCTTCGAACTTCGCATCCTCGATGCGCACCTCGCAGCACGTCGTGTCCAGAGGATCGCTCGCGTGGAAGGTGAACTCCATGAGCAGACCGTTGCCGTTGATCAGCCGTTTATCCTTCACCGACACCCGCGCCCCGTTGGCCACGGGCACCACGTCGATCGGCAGGCCTTCGAGCAGCGAGCCGGGCGGCGTCGCCACGTTCTTGAACTGCACGCATTGCGGATCGAAGACCAGCGTGAAGGAGTTGGGATAGAACATTTCGTCGTTGATCGGCGTGACCAGGCGCAGCGGAATCTTGATGTCCATGTCGCCCTTGCCCTCGCCGTCGCCGAGTTCCATCTGAAGATTCGTGAACGTCGTTGAATCCAGCGGCGCGCGGTAGGTCTTCGTCTTCGTGTCCGTGCCACCACAGAAGTTGCGCAGTTGCATTTCCACCGTGCGCAAGCCACCGTCGGCGCATTGGCGCTCGTAGGTGATGATGCACTCCTGGAAACCCGCGAAGATGATTGACGAGATTTCGGTGTAGATCGCCTCTAGTTGACCCGCGTTCGGTGTCTGATAGTAGCGACCACCGGTAAGCGTGGCGATGAGTTCCAGCTCGGTGGCGTTGATGCCCGTGCCCAGACCGATGGTGAAAATGCGTATCCGGTAGCGGTTGGCCATCGAAATGATCTCCGCCGGTGTGCGCGTCGAGGCGTTGTCGCCTCCGTCGGTCATAGCGATCACCACGCGGCATTGATTCACACCGTTGTTGAGCAGCTCGATGAGTCCCCTGTATATGCCATCCCACACAGCCGTACCTCCGCCAACGGGTAGAGCGTCCACCGCCGCACTGAGCATGGGCTTGTTTGTGGTCATCTGTTGCTGAATGGTCACCATCGAATTGAAAAAGATGACCGTGGCCTCGTCGATCACGCCGTCCATCAAATCCACGAAGGCCTGCCCGGCTTGTTTCGCACCTGCGTTACCTGCTCCCATCATGGATCCTGATGCGTCAAACACCAACGCTACGGAAATAGCACAACGGATGGTCGGGTCCGGGCACAACAATGTGAAATCCTTGACCTCCAATCCATTTTCGTAGATACGAAAATCCTGTTTGGCCATGTTGTAGGCCAGATTACCGTTGCAGCCCACGGAGAAGTACAACTCGATGGTCGGCCAGTTCACCGTCACGCGTTTGAACGTCAGGTTCGGTTGCGCATTGCTTGATGCACACAGCACAAGCAGGAACACGAAGGCGACAAGAAGTGCATGCCGGATGCTCAAACCATGTTTACAGCAGCTCTGCGATTTCATATTGTACTCCACGGTGAAAATGCGACGACGCATCGCACGAATTGTTCTCAAGATGACAGGACGCTCGTCAGAGCGCTCGTGCCATTCATTATGTTGTACGGCCCTGCACCCTTGCGCCACGCACTGTCGGATACCTCCACGAGGGGATACGTACGTTTTTGTTCTGGCGGTGATTGCATGGACTTATCCTCTATACACCTGCTCATTATGCCAGTGCAGATACTCGCGCATGGGTTTCGCGTGCTCCTGCTCGGGGAGGACGATGAGCTTGTTGCCATGGTGCCGGTAATAATCGCGGCCGTTTTCGAATTCCTCCTTGAGGCGCTGGCTGACTTCGACGGTGTAGTCGTCGGTGACGGTGATGTAACCGCTGTCGAAAAGGGTGTGGATGTCCGAGCGCAGAAGAAGGCCATTGCGGATGTCGTGCGGTCCCTCTTTGGCATAGGGCTTGATATGCGCGGCTTGCAGCACCGGCAGGGTGCGCTCGCCCGAAATGGCGCAGCGGCGCTGATAGTTGTCGGTGACGAGCACGCGGAACGTGCCCTGCCCGAGTCGCACCTTTTGCAGGCGCGTGGCATAGGAATTCTCCGCAAACATCCCCGCTTCAATGCCGATATCAACGCCCGGCTGCTCGGCGAAGCGCAGCAGCGTGCGCCCGACAGTGGAGTCCATGCTGAATCCCTTGCCGGATACGATGGAATCCGCCCAGCCCTCGGGCTGCGCTATCCATCCATCGTCGATACGGAAGACGGGCTGCGCCAGCAGAATGTTGGTGATGTGCGGATTGGGATTGTTGTCGCGGCGGAAGCGCATGATGCGCCGCTGGAATTCCTCGAAACTGCCAACGCCGTTGTTTTCGCCGAAGGCGTCCCAGGCCAGAGTGAGCGGCAGCACCGATGCGCTGACGAAAATCCCGAAGCCGGCGATTTTGCGCTCGGGCGCGTGCAGTTTGAAAAAGAATAATCCGCCCGGCCGCAACGCCTTGAACGGCTGTCCGCTGGGACGCCAGAAATTGACTTCCACCGGCTTCCGCTCCCGAAGGAAGCGGAACCAGGCGTTGTCCGTGACACCGACGTAGATATCCGTCATTGCTCGTCTCTACTTGAGTGTAGCCAGCCAGTCCTGATGCTCTTTCGCCCACATCGGGCTGCTCAATCCCAGCTTGGCGATTTGCCGGGGATGGGCGAGGGGGAGCACATCGTATTCCGTCCCCTCGATGGCCACCTTGACGATGCTGCCGTAGCCGTGCTTCTTGACGAAGGTGGCGAGGTTGCTCCAGCCGGGAACGAAGGGCTTGAGGAATTGGCGAATGGGCTCGTCGCCCAGCAGAATGATGCGCGTGGCGCCGGATTGCTTCAACTCCCGCAGAATGGCCTTGCGGCGCAACTCGTCGATTTCCGCGACTGGCGGCACAGTGGCGGCGGGCAGCAATCCCTTGTCCACCAGCGGCTGATACGCGCGCTTGATGGCCTTGTCCTGCGAAGGGTTGAGACGGCTTTGCGGCACGAGGTCGCACAGCCATACGTCGGCGCGGGTGAGCTTGAGCGGAGCGAGTATCATCTCGTCGAGAGCCACGGCCGACGGTCCGTTGAGATGCGCGCTGGCAGGAGTCAATGTTCCCAACTCTGGAGGCAGTTTGATGCGGCCGATGATGGTGCCGGCATTCTCGCCGTTCCAGAAAATTTCGGGCTCACTGGCCACGGCGAGAGCTTTCACCAGTGTTTTTCCTTTCGCATCCTTCCACTCCGCATGTACCGCGCTGGCGTACACGCCGAGCACGAAGGTGTGTTTGGGGCTGCGGTCCTTTTGCTTCACGTCCTTGACGGGCTGACCGAAGGGAAAATGGTAGGTGCTGGCGGGCATGGGATCTCCGGGGATTGGGTGTATGCTTCAGTGGATACGGCGTTGCGGAGCGATTTCCGGCCTCCCCCCCGCGCGCTGTTCCAGCCATGGTGCCTGTTTGCGCGCGGGCGAGGGTGTGGAGGTCAACATACGTGGCAGTGCGTCAATGCGCGGTATTCTGCGGGGGCGCGGTGGAAATAGTTCGCGCGAGGCGACGCTGGCCTGTGGCAGCACAGCGGATGGGCCGCGCGCGGGACGGTGCGGCTCCCGGAGGCGCGCCGCGAACAGGCGTGCTTCCGTTTCCCTGAATGATGATCCGCCGTCGATGCTCCTCACGCGTGCACCTCTGTGACGTTCCTGACGATACGGGACAGACTCTATGCGGTCAATATACAAGAATGTCCGTTTTCCGCAAACCATGCGCATTGCGGGTGCGCGTGTCCGCTACATCGCGGGATGCGTAAATTCAATGGATATTGCGGTCGCCGGAGGGGCGGGGCGAATCCTTACAAAAAATTAATGTGGGGAAGAGAGTAATGAGGGGGAGAGGGTAAGGAGGGAAATACATTTGAAGAGATGAAAGAGAGCGGAGAGAGCGGAGAGGAAGTGTTGAGGGTGCATCCCGATCGACCCGTGCGCTCCGCCGCAATCGAGCCAACGCAAGGGCGCGGAGACGCGTACCCGCGATTCCTCCCTACCCTCTGTGTTCGCGTAGCGCTCTGTGTTCTCTGTGTTTGCGAAGCATGGATTTCTCGTTGACATTAGGACGGGATTATCGTATGTTTCCGCCACACACGACAATGACAAGGCGAGCGGGCTGTTTGCTCACCTGCTTATCACAGGATGGAGGAAGTAATGCGAGGTTGCGACACTGTATGGACCCGGCGGGGATTGATGACCGCCGCAATGATCATGGTTGTTACCATCGGGGCGATGACGACGAGGGCGCAGAATTTCCGGCCGGTGGAGGATTACGGCTGGGGCTTCGGCGCGGGAACGTCGGTTCCCTTCGTTGTGGATTTCGATAACGACGGACTGCTGGATCTGTTTTTCGGCATCGACAATCACCGCATCCTGCACTATGAGCAGCGCGCGGACGACAAGGTGTTCGTGCGCATTCAAGTCGACGCCATGGATGTGAGTGGCGACGCGCAACCCGCGCCATTCGTGACCGATCTCGACGGCGATGGTCTCAAGGACATTCTCGTGGGCATCAACGGCGGCGAAATCCGCCATTTCGAGCAAGCGGCAGCGGGATCCAACGAGATCGTGCTCGTGAACAGGAAATTCAACAACATTGAATACACCGACTGCTGCTACAAGCCCTTCGTCATCGACCTCGATGGGAATGGCTTGCTCGATCTCATTGTCGGCGACGGCGGTCGCGCGCTGCGCCGCTGGGAGCAGCAGGCCACGGGTTCGCTGACCTTCGACGCGAAGCGCGCGCTGCGCTTTGCCCCGACGCGCAACAGCACGCTGCATCCCACCATGTACGATCTCGATGGCGACGGCGCGCTGGAACTGCTGATCGGCGATGGCGGTGGCGCCATGTATCTCTACAAGCAAGACGCGGCCGAGAAAGACAGCTTCACCCTGATCGCCGCGGATTGGAATGGCCTCAATTCCGACGGACGCGCCACGCCCTGGCTTGGTGATCTCGATGCCGATGGTCTGGTGGATGTGCTCTACGGCCACTGGGACGGTCTGATTTTCCACTACGAGCAGCCGTCGGCCAAGGCCTTGGACGGCTGGGTGAAGCGTTCCGAGAACTTCCTCAACATGTGGGATCTCGGCAGCGATTGCATGGGTACCGTGGCGGATTTGGACAAGGACGGCCGCTACGAGGTGCTGCGCACGCAGGTGTGGAATCGGACACGCGACACGCGCTCGCCTGTGCTTGTGTATCGACAGCAGGCGGAGGGTTCGCCACGCATGGAAACCGTGGGTCCACTGCAGGGCATCGAGGCGGGGGAGCACGACATGCTGTGGGTGGGCGATTTCGAGAATGACGGGCGGCTCGATCTGCTTGTCACCCGCGCGCGCAACGGTATCGAACACTACCGGCAGAGCGCGGGCAACCCCTTCCTTTTCGAGTTGGTCACCGATGCCTTTATCACCGACGCCATCGGCAATTGGACGTCGCTCGTGCCGCAATTGGTCGATCTCGACAAGAACGGTAAAAAGGATTTACTGCTCGGTAATTCCGACCGCTTCATCAGCCGCTACGAACAGGTGAGCGCCGGTTCGGCAAGCTTCGAGAAAAAAGCCGACCGCTGGATGACGCAGTTGCCCTTCTATCCCGCTCCCGCATTGCTGGATCTCGACGGCGATGGATTGCTCGACATGCTGTTGGGCAATTTTAGCGGCACATTGGAGCACTACAAGCAGAGCGCGAGCGATCCTCTCCTGTTCGAACGTGTGACACGCACATTCCAGACCGTCGCCGTGGGATCGAAATCCATTCCGCATGTGGTGGACTTCAACAAAGACGGTCGCCTCGATCTGGTGATCAGCGACGGCGACGGCGGCATGTCGCTGTACCTCGACATGGGTCCGAATCGTGTAAACCCACCGGAGGTCCGGCCGTCGGATCTGGCGCTGTTGGACATCACGCCGCATCCGGTGCGCGCGATGGCCACGCTGCGCATTCACAGCGAGTTGCGCCGCGACGCCACGCTGCGTGTGTTCGACGTGCTCGGCCGCGAAGTGCTGGCCCCGATGGCGCGCGTGCTCGACAGCGGTACGCAGCTCCTCCCGCTGTCGATGCAGGGTCTGCGTTCCGGCGTGTATCTGCTGACGCTGGAGAGCGCGGGCGTGCGCGTGGCGCGGAGGGTGGTGGTGGATTGACAGGACGGTGAATGTGGAGGGCGAACGATTTTAATACATTTAAAGAGATTAAAGAGAGCGGAGAGAGCGGAGAGGAAGTGTTGAGGTCGCGGCCCGCTCGAATCCTGCCGGCTGGCTGAGTACGTGATACATTCGAAGAGAGCGCGGAGAGCGCCGAGGGCGCGGAGGATGGGTTGAGGTCGCGGCCCGCTCGAATCTTTCCAGCCCGCTGAACGCGGAATACATTCGAAGAGATGAAAGAGAGCGGAGAGAGCGAAGAGGAAGGGTTGAGGGCGCGGCCCGCTCGAATCTTGCTGGCTGGCTGAGTACGTGATACATCTAAAGAGAGCGCCGAGAGCGCCGAGGGCGCGGAGGATGGGTTGAGGTCGCATCCCGCTCGAGGCGTGCGCTCCGCCGCAATCGAGTCAACGCAAAGGCGCGGAGACGCATGGCTGCGATTCCTCCGAGGCCTCGGTGTTCGCGTAGCGCTCTGTGTACTCTGTGTTCCCGCGAAGCGCTCTGTGTACTCTGTGTTCCCCGTCCTCCTTACCCTCACAACCTCACTACTCTCATTCTTCACTGGATTAAAATCAGCAATTATCCTTGCATTGTTGGTATTGAATTCCAATATTTGCAAGGATGATTACCCGCTCAATCATATCGACGCTGCGATTGGCACTGGAGGAGGCGCCGGCGGTATGTTTGCTGGGGCCGCGGCAGGTGGGAAAAACCACACTGGCGCTGGAGTTGGCGAAAGAGCGTCCGGCGGTGTACCTCGATCTCGAATCCGAGTTGGACCTGGCGCGCGTGCGTGATGCCGCCACCTTTCTCGAGCGGCATACGCGGGAGTTGGTGATACTCGACGAGGTGCATCGTCTGCCGGGACTGTTCCCCACCTTGCGCGGATTGATTGACGCGGGACGCCGCAGTGGTCGTCGTCACGGCATGTACCTGCTGCTGGGTTCGGCTTCGCCGGATTTGCTGCGACAATCGGCCGAGTCCCTCGCCGGGCGCATACGCTACCTCGAACTCGCGCCGTTCACCCCGGTGGAATTGGCGGACGAAGCGATGGACACGCTCTGGTTGCGGGGAGGATTTCCGGATAGTGTGTTGGCAAGCGGCGATGGCATGAGTCTGCGCTGGCGCCTGGATTTCATACGAACGTATCTGGAGCGGGACATTCCGCAATTCGGTCCACGCATTGCCGCCGAAACCTTGCGGCGCTTCTGGACCATGCTGGCGCATCGTCAGGGATCGACGCTCAATACAGCCGAACTCGCCCGCGGTTTGGGCGTGGACAACAAAACAGCGGCGCGCTATCTGCATGTGTTGGTGGACCTCTTCCTCGTGCGCCGTCTGCCGCCGTGGCATGCGAATGTGGGTAAACGTCTGGTGAAATCGCCGAAAGTGTACCTGCGCGACTCGGGTGTGCTGCATGCGCTGCTGCATATCGACAGCTTCGATGCGCTGCTCGGACACCCCGTACTGGGGGCGAGTTGGGAGGGATTCGTGGTGGAGAATATCCTGCGCTGCCTGCCAGAAGGAGGCACGGGTTGGTTCTATCGGAGTTCCGGCGGAGCGGAAATCGATTTGCTGCTGGATCTACCCGGCGGCGAGCGCTGGGCGATCGAAATCAAGCACAGCCGCTCCCCGCGCGTGGATAGGGGTTTTCACGAGGCCTGCGCAGATACGCTCCCGGCCCGTAAGTTCATCGTGCATCCTGTCGAGCAACGCTATCCCCTGCGCGATGGCATCGAGGTTATCGGTGTGGGCGGGTTGTTGGGGGAAATGTCTTCGTGCATGGTGTAGCGGAGATGCGTGTTTGCAGCGAACGATTTCAATACATATAAAGAGAGCGCGGAGGATGGGTTGAGGGTGCCGCCCGCTCGAATCTTTCCAGCCCGCTGAACGCGGAATACATTCGAAGAGATGAAAGAGAGCGGAGAGAGCGAAGAGGAAGTGTTGAGGGCGCATCCCGCTCGAGGCGTGCGCTCCCCCGCAATCGAGTCAACGTAAGGGCGCAGGGACGCATAGCTGCGATTCCGCTCGAGGCGTGCGCTCCGCCGCAATCGAGTCAACGCAAGGGCGCAGAGATACATAGCCGCGATCCCTCTCGATTCGTGCGGCCATCCGCAATCGGATCAACGCAAAGGCGCAGAGACGCATCGCAGCGATTCCGCTCGAGGCGTGCGCTCCGCCGCAATCGAGTCAACGCAAGGGCGCAGAGACGCATCGCTGCGATTCCTCCGAGGCCTCGGTGTTCGCGTAGCGCTCTGTGTACTCTGTGTTTCCGCGTAGCGCTCGGTGTACTCTGTGCTACCACAAGCGCCGCGCGGCATCGTGGTCGTGGATGAACGCCAGGATGCCGCGCGGGCCGCGACGAGGGTATGTGACAATGCTTGGAGAAATGCTCAGCGCAGCAGCAACACCGGAAGCAAACGCAGGGTGCCGCCCGCTTCCACGCGCAGGAAGTATCTGCCCGCGGGGAAAGCGTCCATGCGCAGGTGGAGACTGTGTTGTCCGGCCGGGACGCGCGTCGCTTCGTGCATTGTTCGCACGCCGCGTCCGGACGCGTCAACGAGTTGTATGCGCAGATCCGCTTCGCTGCTCAAGGTGTAGCGCAAGGTCGTGCCTCGCGTGACGGGCTGCGGATACAGTGGCGCGAGTGTGAATTCCGCTTCGCTTGCCGCGACAGCGACGTGCAGCTCCGGCGAGTGCGTGGCGCTGCCATCGTAATCGATTTGCTTCAAGCGGTAATACCACACAGCGGCCGAGGCGTCAAGAATTTCGCTCCAGGTGTAAATGTGCCCCGCCGTGCTGCTGCCCGCGCCCTGTACAAAGCCGCGTGGCAGCCATTCGCCGGTATCTTCCGCGCGGCGCTCAACCGTCCACCCGAGATTGTTGGTCTCGCCGGCGGTGCTCCACGACAGGGTGAACGTGGAGCCATCAAGCCGATAGCCGAAGGAGGACATTTCCACGGGAATGATGGACGGATGTTCGATCACGAAGTAGATCTGGTTGCTGGCGGAGATGTCGTTCCATTGACCAGACATCCCCAACGGCCAGTTGGAGAGCGCCATGGCGAGAGCGTCCTGCCCGGGACTGGCGCCGTAATTGTCGGGTTCGAGGCCCCAGTTGCTGTAGAGTCCGCCCACGGCCGAACCGCCTTTGGCTGCGGATAAACCCTGCCAGAACTGCGTGCCGTTGCCGGTATTCGCTCCGTCCCAAATCCAGGTACCTTCGGCCGCGAGGTCGTTGCCTCCCAGCCACACGTAGGAGGCGCCGCCGCCGTCGGGAGCGATGGTGCGGGAAAGCTGAATGCCGGCATTGACGAGGACTTGCGTGAACACGGCGGACTGCTCGGCGGCGTCGTCGATATGCGCGAGGGTTCCGCCGCGCCAGGCGGCGCAGGCCGCCGCGTCGGTCCAGGTGCGGTTTTCGCGCACCACTTCATAGCTGCGCCCGTTGTAAACGAACATGTACACATTGGCGGGATCGGCGCATTGCGCACGCAAGGAGGCAGCAAACAACGGAAGGAGAAGGAGGACAAGAATGGCGCGATTGTTCATGAATGCTCCAAGCTAATTCGTGAGTCCGGTGAAAGGTCGACGAGCTTTTCGGAGTGCATCATCCGATGCGCAGTCGGTCGATGCAGGCACGCACGCTGTCGCGGTACATTTTTCCTATTGGTATCACCTCGTTGCCCACACGCATTACGCCGTGGTCGATTGTACGCACATGTCGAAGATTCACGATCCACGATTTGTGAACGCGCAAAAAGCCGAGCGGCGCCAAGCGCCATTCAAGCTCGCGGAGACTTTCGCGCACCAGGTACTCGTTAGTGGCGCAAGTGAGGGTTGCGTATTCACTCTGTCCCTGAATGTACAGGATGTCTCCCACCGCGATGCGCTGGTCGCCGTGATCGGTGTGCACAAACAGCGCATCCACGGTTTCGGGTCGCGTGCGCGCGTTGGCGAGGGCTTCCACCTTGCGTAGAGCGGCGAGGAAGCGTTCGAAGGAAAACGGTTTGACGAGGTAATCCACGGCATCCACCGTGTAGCTTTCCACCGCGTAGTTTTCATAGGCGGTGGTGAATACCACCATCGGAGGATGCGCGAGACTCCGCAGCATTTCCATGCCCGTCAGCATCGGCATCTGTATGTCGAGGAAAAGGACGTCCACTTGCGTTTCCCGCAGCACGTCCATGGCCTCCATGGCCGAGCCGCAACGCGCGAGCAATTGCAGCCATGGTACGCGCTCGACGTAGGTTTGCACGATGTCCAGCGCCAGTTCCTCGTCGTCCACGGCGATGCATCGCAGTATCATGTGAGTTCCACCGAAAGTGTGACGGAATGCAATTCATGCGTGGCCTCGATCAGCAATCGGTGGCGATCGGGATACAGCAAATCGAGGCGGCGGCGCACATTGGCCAGACCGATGCCGCTTGTGGTGTCGCGCGTGCCGGTCGTGGGCGCGTTGCGCACGATGAAGGTCAGCGTCCTCCCGGTGGTGCGGAGATGCAGGCGCACGCCTGCGCCGGGCGTATGCAGATCGCCGTGCTTGAACGCATTTTCCGCCAGTGGCAAGAGCAGCATGGGATGAATGCGCAAGCCCGCGGGATCGCCCTCCACCAGAAAATCGATGCGATACGCTTCGGAATGCTGGAGTCGCTTGAGTTCGATATAGCTCTGGAGCTGGGTGATTTCATTCTCCAAATCCACACTGTCCTTTTCGACACTGCGCAACACCGATCGCATGAGATCCGAAAGCTGCAGCATGGCCTGCGGCGCCTGTTCCGGCCGATGCACGGTTAAGGAGTAAATGTTGTTGAGCGTGTTAAAAAGGAAATGCGGACTGAGCTGTTGGCGCAGCAGGGCGAGTTCGGCTTGAACCTTCTCGCGATGCAACTCCTCTCTGAGGCGTTGCATGCGGAACCAATCCGCCGAAAAGCGTACGCCGGTACTGATGAGCACGAAGAAGAAAATTTCGAAGCCCATGAAAGGAATCATCGCACGGCGCTCGTCGAGAAACAGACTACCGGTGCCGAGATACCAGTCGATGAACATGGCATGCAATAGAAAGAGTCCCACCATGGCTGCGATGAGTACCAGCAGCGTCAAGGCGAAGGACACATACCGCTTACCCGCCAGTAATACCGGCGTGAGCACGAAATAATTTGTGTAGAAACCGATGGCCATGGTGAGGTAAAAGCTCACCGTCTTCACCGTCAGTCCCAGCATCCCGAATTGTTGCACGTACGCGGGTGGATACGTGAGCAAGACGTTCACAATGAAAAAGCACCAGGCGCCGAGATGCAGCAGCGGAAGTTTCGCACGTTTCATGCTTCAATAGTACGCGGCCTTCCCTGTCCGTGCAAGGAAATCGCTGTCAACGGTGGGAATACTGCAGTGAACGGCGGAGAATGTCCGTCAGCGGGGGGGTGGCGCGAGCTTTGAGAACGCGAACGATTTCAATACATATAAAGAGAGCGCGGAGAGCGCCGAGGGCGCGGAGGAAGGGTTGAGGGCGCGGCCCGCTCGAATCTTTCCAGCCCGCTGAACGCGGAATACATTCGAAGAGATGAAAGAGAGCGGAGAGAGCGAAGAGGAAGTGTTGAGGGCGCAGCCCGCTCGAGGCGTGCGCTCCGCCGCAATCGAGTCAACGCAAAGGCGCAGAGACGCGTAGCTGCGATCCCTCTGAGCCCTCGGTGTGGCGAAGCCCTCCGGGTTCTCTGTGTCAGCGAAGCTCCCCCTCCTTACCCTCATCTCCTCATTACCCTCATTCTTCACTGGATTCGACACGGCTCTGTGCCCTGCCCAGCACGAACTCGTACGCATGCAATTTCGCTTCGCCCGGGGGACGGCGGAGCAACGTGGATTTGATCCAGCGGTAGGTATCGTCGTAGCGCACGTGGCGCTCGTGGCGCAGGAGGCGTCCGTGTGTCGTGAGGAGCGGGATGATATCCGGCGGCAACTCGCCGACGGTGCTTTCGCGCTCGGTGAGAAACACATGCACGGTAATCGCGCTGTCGGGTGGCTGGCCCGCGCGCAAGGGCGCAAGCACAGTTTCGGCATCGTCGAGAAAACGAGGGCGCGGCGCCGTGAGTCGTTCATGGTAGTAGCGCACGCAGGCCTGCTCGTCGGCGAGCAGCACGCCGTCGCGTCCGGCGAGTTCATCCACCACCTCGCGCCAGGGTACGGCGTACACGGGCATGAACACCTGCCGTAGCAGGGCGAGGTTGCCCAGGCCGTAGAGCGACAAGGCCGTGAGCACCATCACCAGCATGCGGCGCGGCAGGGGACGGGGCAATGTCTCGTACGCCGCTGCAAGCGCCACGAAGAGCAGCGGCAGCGCATACAAGGTGCGCGCCGGCGTGTACATGAAACTGGTGTGCCGCGAAACAAACGTGGTGATCAATGCCGTGCAGCACAAGGCGCCGAGAGCCAGCGCGGCGAACAGCAGCATGACGCCGCGCTCCTCGCCGCCGGACGTCGCGCGCACAGCGAGCATGATGGGCACGGCGAGAAGCAATATCGCAAGAAGGGCTACATGCTCCACCGGATACACCGTTTCGCCAAGAATGAATGCGTACAAGCCGTAGCCGATTTTCAGTATCAGAGACACGGGTCCGCTGTTCAAATCCGCCACCTGTCCCGTGTCGCCGAGGGTCCGCAGTTGCAGCAGCACCGTTCCCGCCCACGGCAGAAACAACACTCCGGCGATGGTGGCGGAGAGTAGCACCCGTGGCAGGGCCGTGCGATGTCGCAGCAGCGTGGCGGCGGCGTGCAGGAGAATGATCATCGACGAGGGATAATCGGTGTACAGCAGCAGTGCGTAGAGCAACGCGAGGAGGGCGAGGTTGTATTTCCCCCCCTGATCTTCCACACGCAGCCACACGGCCGTGGCCAGCGTGGCGAGCATGGCGGCCAGTGCGTAGTAGCGCAACATGGGCAGGAACAGCCACAATTCCACCGACAGTAGCAGCACCACCAACAACGGGTGGATGCGCTTCGATGGGAACACCTGTCGGAACAGTACGCCGGCCGACCAGAGCAGACCCAGCGCCTGCACGCCCTGAAACACACGCAGTCCCGCTTCGCCATCGCCGAAGGCGAGCATCCACAGGCGCAGCAGCGCGAAGTACAATGGCGGATGGTAGTCGCGCGCGAGTTCGTCCAGAAGCGCGTCCCATCCCCCTTGCGCGAAGCGTATGCTGAACAGCTCGTCGCCCCAGAAACTGCGGGTGAACAGCGCCAGCGCTGTCATTGCCACGGCGGCGAGTCCGGGCAGCAACAGCGGGTGCTGTATTACGGAGTCGATTTTCCTTTTATCCATGCGCATCGCTCCCGGCGCCGGCCTGATGCCGCGGTACACGCCACGGTGCGCGCTGATCGGGCATGCCCTATCCCTCGCCCCGCAACCAATCCATATCCAGTTCGCCCGGATGTACGGTGCGCGCATTGGCACAACCGAAGCGTACGCCGCGGGCCACAGCGTCTTCCAGCGATTCACCTGTGGAGAGCCCCAACAGTATGCCGGCGCTCATGGCATCGCCCGACCCGATGCTGTTGCGCAGGTCGATGGGGGGAACGGGCATTTCCCACATCTTCCCTTCTTCATCCACAACAAGCACGGGATCCGGTCCGTCGGTAATCACCACATGGCGCGCGCCGTAATCGCGCAGCGTGGCGCAGAGTGCGGCCACATCCGCTTGCGGGCTCGCGCGGTCGGGCTCGATGGCGCGCACGGTGGCATGCAATTCCTCGCACGTGACTTTGAATACCGTGGGTGCGCCACGCAACGCGTGCAGTGCCGCCTCGCCCCGCGCATCCAGCACGGTGGGGAGATGGCGTTCGCGTGCGCGAGCTGCGCAGAGTGCGTACAATTCGCCTGTGCAGCCCGGAGGGAGCGAACCGGTGAGCAGCACGGCGGTTGCGTGATCGAGGGCGACCAGCGCGCGGCGCAACAGTGTCTGCGCTTCCTCGAATTCCAGCGGCAGGGCTTCCTGCACCAACTCGGTGGCGCGGCCATCGGCTTCGAGCACGGTGATGCAACTGCGCGTGGGTGCGACGGTACGCACCAAATCGAGTTGCACGCGCAGCGGCGCGAGTTCTTCGAGCAGATGGCGGCGCAGGGTATCGCCCGCCGGCGCCACCAAGGCGGAGCGTACGCCGAAGCACGCCAGCGCGCGCGCGGCGTTGGCGCCTTTGCCCGAGGCCTGCGACAGCACCTCGACGGCGCGATGCACGTCCCCCGCCCGCAATGTATCGATGCGATACAGGCGCTTGTCATCCAGCGATGGGCAAATGATGGTGATCATGGCATTGGAAAATACGCAAGTTTTCCGAGACCTGCCTCCACGCGGCGCGGGTATTGGTAATATGCGATGGAGCCTCCGGGTATCGTCAGGCTGAGCGCAGCGCGGCGTGGCGGAGCAGCGCTGCCGGATTGCATTCGTGGCAAGCGTATCCGAGTGTCGTCACACTGAACGACTGGCCGTGGCGAGGTGACGACGTTTGGATACGTTTGCCGGGACGAAGCGTCACTAACGATCCACACCGGCGCCTATGCTTTTCAGCCGCCTCAGCGGGCGATGAGCAATTTGCGTGTGCTGATGCCGCTGGAGGATTCGGCGGTGATGAACACCATGCCCGATACGGGCAGCAAATCCGTGGGGATGAGCACAGTGGCAACACCGGCATCGAAGCGCTGATCGGCCACGACACCGAGCTGCCGACCCATCACATCGTACACGAGCACGCGAATGGACGTGGGTTTATCCACACTGAGATCGATGCTCGGCACTGCGCCGCCGCGCGCGGGATTCGGATAAGTCGAGGCGATGCGGAAATCCCGCGCGCTCTGGAATTCGTCCAGGGCGTTGAGCACACGGCATTGAATTTCGGCGAGCGTTACCGCGTCCACCATGCATTGCAGCGTGTCCACGTCGTCCGTCATTATTCCCACCCACATCGGATTCATCAATCCATCCACATCGCTGAGCACCATGCCAATGCCGCGGGCGCCGGGGCGGGCGTCGGCGTAGGCCTGCAATCCCACGCCACGCATGGCGGTGGAGGCCAAGTCGGAATCCACCCAATCGCCATACATACCGGTGGTATCGTCCAGCGGCGTTGCGGGCGTGCTGACGAGTTCCATCACCAGACGGCCGACTCCGGGAAATTCGATGGCGGCGACCTCGGAGAAGGTATCGTCATCGGGACTGTAAAATGAATAAGACCACCACATGGCCTTGCCGGTGAGCGGATCGACGGTGAGCGTGATGCCCGCCATGTTGATTTCCGCACTGTACACCAATTGCAGGCGCACATTGTCGCCATGGCCCAGTTTGGCTTCGGCCACCGCCTCGTCATAGGTCTCCATGGCAGTGATCAAGGTGTTCTGCGCCTTTGCGACGGAGAAGCCGCAGACCAGGACAAACAGTAGCAAACAACGCTTCATGCTGAACTCCGGGTTTTGTACATAACTGTGTAATATGCGGGGATTCCCGGCACGATGCAATGCACGCGTGAGTACGGGAATCCCAAATACGGGTATCCCCTACTCCCGTTGCTACCATGGTCGGCATTGCATTATCACGGTGAGTCTGTTCAACAGACTGCACGTGACGCTTCGACTCCGAGCGTTAACCGTACAGCTTGCTGGATTGGTCACGCTGGCGTAGTGGCTGGTCAAGCATGGAAAAGCGACAGGGGGACCGTCCTGAAGCACGGACGCTCCCCCTGTATTCATGCAGCAGGGTTTCGCTTCACCATAGCTCACTTCACCTGTTGCATACCCGGCCGCGCGAGTCGCACGAGCCATGCTCCGCTGTCGGCCACCCAGCCGATACGGAGCAAAGAGTCCAGCGTGATACCGGACACAATCAACAGCAATCCCACGAAGGTCGAGGGATAGATCGTTTCGCCCACCACGGTGCCGATGAGGATGAGCGAGAGAAAGGGCACGAGGTAAACCACGTTGCCTATGCGCGCCGACGATTCGCCCGAGGTAAGTGCGCGGAACCAGACCACGTAGGTGATACCCATTTCAAACACGCCGATGTACAGCGAGCCAATCAGGCCCGGTCCGGTGGGCAGTGCGAATTGTCCGCTCGCAATCTGGTACACGAGGATGAACACGGTTCCGAAGGCGAAATTTACGAAGAGCCGCACGATGCGGTCGCGATCCTCCTGCATGTTCAGAATCCAGTACAGGGCCCAGATCGCCGCGCTGCCGAGGGCGCAGGCCACGCCGGTGAGGTTGAGTTCGGCCAGTACCGCCGCTCCCCCGCCCAGAGAAATCACCACCACGCCCGCAAAGCTCACCGCGATTTTCACCCAGGACAGACCGTGGACCTTCTGACGCAGGAGCAAGGCGGAAAACAGAATGAGGAACACCGGCCAGATATAATTGAGCGGCTGCGCGAGTTGCGCCGGCAACACATCGTAGGATTGAAACATGAGGAGATAGTACGCGAAGGGATTCAGCGCGCCGAGCAACGCCGATTTCGCGTAGTCCCGCGGCTTCCAGAGCAGGCGGAGCCGCCAGAGCTTTCCCTGATACAACAGCACAATGTACAGCACGAGCAGCGAGGTTGCGGACGCTGTAAGCAGGACCGTGGACACATCGGCGAAGCCCAGGGTGAGCTTGAACGCCGAAGCCACCGTGGACCAGAGAAAGGTGGCGAGCAGGGCATCCTGCATGCCGCGCGTGCGCGCGAATGGCAGTGTGCCTTTGCGTGGTATGGTGCTGCTGTTCTGTTCCATTGCTGTGCTTCCTGTGTGCTGCGTTCGATCGGGGTAATGGGTCCGGGAGAACCGGATCGCTGCTGCGCCATGTCGCGGAAGGGCTTTCCCGTCACGCGCACGGCGTCGGTACGGGATCGATCAGGAAGCGATGGCGGATCGTTCGTGAATAAAATACGCTCGGCGGGAGGAGTCGGGGAGGGTGATATGGTATTTTTTCAAAGTGCTCATTTCATTTCCACTTCCAAACGGAAGTAATCGCTATAAATATAGCGATTAATTGCGAGATGTCAAGGGCACAGTTTCGTTTTTTCTCCTCGAAGGCGTACAGCAACCATGTTCCGGCATCGGTGAGCGGCTCGAGATGGAAAACACCATACTGGAAACGTGGCTCGAGCTTCAACAATTGGAAGAGAGCGCGAACATGGCGAAAATTTGGATTTTTTTCACGAATGCGAAGCATGTAGATTGCATGCTGCAACGACGACGCATGCGCGTCGCCTCCCTGAGAAACTTCACGGTACATGGCCGGGCGCTGCCAATGGCCATGCGAAATTCAAGGAGAATGGAATGAAGAAGGTACTCGTCCTGGGTGCCGGACTGGTGGCGCGTCCGCTGGTCTCCTACCTGCTTTCCCAACCCGACATTCATCTCACGCTGGCCGACATGGACGAACACCGCGTGGCGCAGCTGCTTGGCGGCCATGCGCGCGGGAGCGCTTTGCGTCTCGACGCATCGGACGACGATGCGCTGGGCGCGGCGGTGGCCGCCGCGGACCTGGCGGTGAGTCTGCTGCCCTGGACCATGCATGTCGCGGTAGCGCGTCACTGTCTCGCGCATGGCAGGCATCTGGTCACCGCTTCGTATGTCAAGGACGAAATGCGGGCGCTGGACGAGGAGGCGCGGGCCAAGGGTCTGATTTTCCTCAATGAAATCGGCGTGGATCCAGGCATCGACCACATGGCGGCGATGCGCGTGATCGATGGCGTGAAGCGCAAGGGCGGCAGGGTGACGAGCTTCTACTCCTATTGCGGCGGGCTGCCTTCGCTCGCATTCAACACGAATCCGCTGGGTTACAAGTTCTCCTGGAGTCCCGTCGGCGTAATGCTGGCTGCGGGAAATCCGGGCCGCTATTTGCGTGATGGGATGATTGTGGAGATTCCGCCCGAGAAGCTCTTCGAGCACTACTGGCTGCTTGACGTGCCGGGTTGCGGCAGTTTCGAGGCCTATGTGAATCGCGACGCTCTGCCCTACCTCGAAGTATACGGCATCGAAGGCGCGCGGAGCATGTATCGCGGCACGCTGCGCAATATCGGTCATTGCAACACGTGGAATGATTTCAAGAAACTGGGCTTGTTCGATCGCGAGCGCACGTTTGATTTCGCACGCACCTCGCCGCGGCAAGTGCTGGCGGCCTTGGTGGATTCGAACGGCGACGATCTCGCGGCCGACGTGGCCGCGTGGCTGGAGCAGCCCACGCATTCCATCACCATCAAGAAACTGGAATGGCTGGGCATGTTTTCGGATACGCCACTCCCCATTCCCGAAGGCAGTGTGTTCGATCTCTTTGCCCGCGTGCTGCAGGACAAGCTGGTGTTCGCCGAGGGCGAGACCGATCTGCTCGTGCAGCATCACGAGTTCGAAGCCGAGTATCCCGACGGCCGCCACGAGCGCATCACTTCCACGCTCATCGACAATGGGATACCGCACGGCGACAGCGCCATGGCCCGCACGGTAAGTCTGCCCGTGGCCATCGCGGTCAAGCTCATCCTGCGCGGCGACATCACGCGGACCGGCGTGGTGATTCCCGTCTGGCCGGACATTTACGAGCCGGTGCTGACGGAGCTGGCGGAGCTGGGGATTTCGTTGGTGGAGGTCTGTGGGGAGTGAATCGTTAATCGCTAATCGTTAATCGTGAGGCGCGAAAGGTGAAGAGTGAAGCGTTGAGCTCTGGATGGTGAAAAGGTAAAAAGGAGATACTTTGAGTATTTCCTTTTTTCCTGGTTTGCTGCGTACGGGATACATATAAAGAGGGCGCGGAGAGCGCCGAGAGCGCGGAGGAAGGGGCGAGGGTGCATGCCATCCCAATCGTGCTGGCCGCGATAATCGCGTCGACTCGAGGGTTCGGCACGCACGTCGAGAGCGCAGCACACGTGAATCCGGGTTCCCAGCACTGCTCCCGTTCACCACTTCTCCTCTCCACTTGCACAGAACATTCTCAAGCCGCATGCGTCAATCAAAGCTTGTGGTTGCGTGCTCGGATCCACACGGACTTCCACGATCCATCTGTGAGAATCTGCGTGAAATCTGTGCAATCTTCTCTTACCGAACGTCCTAGCTGCGGGCTCGTCGCTCAGCTCGAAGACTCGCCGTGGCGAGGTGACGATCATGCTGAGTGCGTCGGATGAACCATAGCATGCTCTGCTCGAAGATCCGCCGTTGCAGCGCCGCACCATACATTCCCGGCACGCAGCCGAGGAACGTTCGCAGAAACACGAAGGGCATGACCGCGCGGCCATGCCCTTCGACGTAGAGGGAAAATTGATACTCAGCGCACTTCCACCGCGGCGCTGCGTTCGAGCACGGATTCGGCGCCGTCGGGGTACACGACACGCACCGCGTAGGTGTAGGTGTCACCCGCACGAACATCCTTGTCCTCGTGGCTCATTGATCCATCGGGGAGAGTCGCGTACAAACGCACGGGTGCCGTGCCTGTGCCTTTGTAAATGTACATCTCGCTCGGTCGCGGTCCGGTGAACGACCATTGCAACAGCACCGCGCGTTTGACGGCATCGTAGCGCGCGCTCAACGCCTGCACGCCTTCGCGCTGCGACACGGGCACGCGGCGTGCGGTCACCACATTGGACAGCGACGAGAGCAAGCCATCGTCGTCGCGGGCCTGCACGGCGTATTCGTACAGCACACCGCTTTCGGCGGTGGCATCGCGGTGGTTTTTGCGCGTGGGATCATCCCCGCGATACAACTCCGTCCAGCGCTGCTCGCCCGCGCGACGGCGGTACAGCACATGCTCGGTTGCATCGGATGTGGGACTCCGGTACCAGGCAATATCCACGGCCTCGGTGCTGCTCTCCACGGCGTGAATACTCGGCGCCGTGGGTGGCACGATGTCGGGTTTCTCCACCTCCAGCGCCGGCGTGAACGGCGAATGATTGTAATTGAGATCCAGCGCGGTGACGCGATACCAGATACGCTCGGTCAGGGTTTTCAACGTCAATGTATCGGTGTACATCGTGTCGCGCGTGATTACGGTGGTGAGTTGCTGAAATTCATGCGTGGGATCGTTGGCGAAGAATACGCGATAGCCCTGCAGGTCGTCTTCGGTATTCGCCTTCCATCGCAGCGTGACAATGCCCGAGGAATCGATGTCCGCCACCAGCCCCGTGGGCGTCATGGGCGGAATGGAATCGGGGAAAAGCGCGAACACCGGTGCGGACATGCGCGAATTACCCGCGGTGTCGATGGCGGAGACAACGTAGTAATGCGGTGGGATGTCCTTCACGCGGGCATCAACGTAACTGCGGGCACTGCGCGGAAGCACATCGCTGATCACGTCGTAGGGCCCATCCGGGGATTCGCTTTTCGCCACGAGGAAGCCCGCGAGATCGGCATCCTCCTTGCCGTCGCGCACATCCCAGGAGACTTCCACGGAATGTTCGTTGACGATACGATGCGGGAGAATGGCGGGCTGCGCCGGAGCGGTTTTATCGCGACCCATTGCCAGAACTTCGTTGCCCGGCGGTGAGAGCATACCGAAGGCATTGCCACCGCGTATGCGATAGCGCACGGGTTCGTAGTTGCGCTCGAGCTTTACGCGGTACTGATGCACGGTGCTCGCATCGTCCACTTCGGGATTGACCAGAGGTACGTATGGAATGTCCATCAGCCGCGTGTAACTGCGGCCTCCGTCGGTGGAGCGCTCGATGACGAAGCTGCCGTACTCCGCGCTTTCCTCGCGTTCCCACTGCAACACCACCAGCTTTTCGTCCTCCGTTGCTTTCAGTGTGGTGATGGGCGTGAGTCCAGGACCCGCGACAGCGCCAACCACCGCATAGGCGGTATCAATCGGCAGATCTTCGCGTTGCGAGGCGGGAAACACGCGATAGAGATAGCTTTGTCCGCGGCTGATGCTGCGATCCACGAAGCGCAGGGCGTAGGCGTCTGCGATGTCGGGTCGAATATCGGCCAGGAACATCCCGAATCCATGCAGGTTCTGTTGCTGCAAATACATTTCATACAGCGAACCGAAGGGATCGGTGCTTGTACCGATACTTTCTCCGAAATACGATTGCACCGCCGCCCCTGCCAACGAATCCTCGGGTGCGAAGCGCTGTTTCCACTGCTCGATACTCAGCGGCCGCAGGGGCTGTGTCGTGAGCCGTATCCACTGTGGATCGAGGTTGCCGGCATTGCGCTGCGCGAACGGGGCGCGCTCGACAATGTAGCCCGCGGCGGACGCCGCCTTCCAGGTCACGTAATCGATGGCGCCCCAGCGCAGGGTGATGGAATCCGGCGCGCCATGCGCAGCGAGTTGCAGGTTGCGCATCCGGGTGGTGTCGCTTTGCGCTCGCAGCGCCGGGGAATTCCCCAGCCACACAATCGCGGCGGCAGCGAGGACGAGGAGCAGTGCGCGTCCGCCGCACAAGGTACGGTGCTTGGTGATCGTCATCGTGCATCAATCCTTGAAGGTGTAGGTTTTATCCAGAACGTAATTCACACCGTCCACATGGAAGTGGAGGTTGATGGTCATGTTATTGGGGAATTTCATATCCCAGAAATTGTGCTGCGTCACGCCGATGGCCTGCGCGGACTGCGCGTCGAGATTGTAGCGCATGAAATGCCAGAAGGCCGGGGTCTGCCCGAGGACGTTTCCATAGCGGCGCATCAATTCCTTGACGATGAGATCGCGGTCTTTCTCCAGCACGGCTGGCACGTCGTAGCGCAATACGAGCTTGTGCGACTCGTTCATGGCGATCTCGCCGGGCCCATTCAGCTTCGGCGCGTTGTTCGCCGCCTTGATACCCACGGGTGCGATTTTCATACCGCCCCCGCCGCCTTGCGGTGGCGGGTTGTAGCCCTTCCAGAACACGGCGTTGATTTCGTCGTTGGTGAGCTTGGTGGCGGGCCCGGTGCCCTGATACGCGATGTCGGTGGCCCAGGCGGGGAATTTGATTTCCGACAAACGCGTCCCATGGGTCAGGCGACTGCCGGGCCGGTAGGCGTTCTCGCTGGGGTACACGCGCACGGTATTCGGATTCGCGCCTCCATTGAGCGGCAGCGACGCGATATACACGCTGTTGATGTAGTGATCGTCGAGACTGTAGCGGTAGTAGTTGTCATACAGCCAGCGCCAGTAGGATTTGATCGTGTTCGGACTCGCGCCGTTCCTGGCCTCCACGCGCAGGCGGGGCTCCACGTAATTCGTGGTCGAGGCCTTGGTCCAGGAATACTCCTCGATGTCGTAGGGATCGAAGGCCTCCTCGCCGGTAAAACGCAGGTACAGTTTGTTGTAGCCGTGCGAGGACTTGTCATCGGACAGCCGATAGGTCTCGGGTGTGCTGTTGATGAAATCCTCGATCTTGTTTTTGTAGGTAGTGAACTTGCTCGTTTTAAAGGCGAGCTGATACACGAGAAATTCGTTGTCGGCCAGGCGCGTGGAGTTGAGGCGTGCCGTGCGCTGGGTGATTTTCTGTCCACCGCCAATGGATTTCTGCTCGTTGGTGAGGGCGAAGTTGCCCTTCTCCTGCTTGCCGGCCTTGAGTTCGCGCACGCGCACCACCTGGGCGATATAGAGGGTTCTCGGCGTGAGCGTGGGCAAGGTGAAACGAATGCCCTTGAAGCCGCCGCTGTTTTCCCACTGCACTTCCGATG
>JAMIQH010000032.1:0-7451 GCA_035914695.1 Bacteroidota bacterium
ACTTCCACTTCTCGCTCACCGCCGGTGTGCGCATCTATCTCTTTCCCGACAACGATATCGATGGCGATGGTCTGCGCAACGACGAGGAGGAACGCCTCGGCACCAATCCCTACGATCAGGATACGGACGGCGATGGTCTGAGCGATTGGTACGAAACCATGCAACTCCGCAGCGATCCTTTCCGCAAGGACAGCGACGACGATGGCCTGACGGATTTCGAGGAGGTGATCAAGTATCGCTCCCGTCCCGACACTCTGGACAGCGATGCCGACGGACTGATCGACGCGGACGAGGTACAGACCTGGAACACCAATCCCAACGTGGTGGACACGGATCTCGACGATTTTCCCGACGGACAGGAAGTGCTGCTCGGTACCAATCCCAATAAAGTGGACACCGATGGCGACGGCCTGAGCGATGGCGAGGAGATCCGCCGCGGGACCAATCCCCTCCTACCCGACAGCGATGGCGACGGCTTGCGCGACGATGTCGAGCTGTTTACCACTGGCACCAATCCCGTCCAGCCTGATACCGATGGCGACGGTTTGACGGATTTCGAAGAGGTGGCCATTCACCGCTGTGATCCACTGATAACCGACACCGACGGCGACATCCTCAGCGATTTCGAAGAAGTGCGCGTCACCGGCACCGATCCGCTGCGCACCGATACCGACGGCGACGGGCTGCGTGATGATGTGGACAAATGTCCGCGTCTCCCCGAGACCTGGAATGGCTATCAGGATGAGGATGGGTGTCCGGATGGGAAGGAGAAGTGAAGAGTGAATCGTGAAGAGTGAAGAGAAAGGAGTGCTTCAATGAAATTTCTTCCGGAATTGTTCGAAAGCAACAGGGCATGGGCGCGGGCGCAGGTGGAGGGCGACCCGGCGTATTTTTCCAAGCTTTGCGACATACACGATCCGGATTTGCTGTGGATCGGCTGCTCCGACAGCCGCGTGCCCGCCAATGCCATTGTTGGGCGTGCGCCGGGCGAACTGTTCGTGCACCGCAACATTGCGAACGTCGTGCCATTGACCGACATCAATGTGCAGGCCGTACTGGATTACGCCGTGCATACGTTGCGCATTCGTCACATCATCGTCTGCGGGCATTATCACTGTGGAGGTATCAAAGCGGCACTGGGCGAAGCCGGGGAGAGCGTGTCCGATCTCTGGCTGCAGGGTGTGCGCGCCCTTGCCACCGAACATGCGGCGGAACTCGACGCACTACCGACGTTCGAGCAACGTTGGGATCGTCTTTGCGAACTCAACGTCGCCGCTCAGGTGCGTAACGTGACACTCACCGATACGGTGCGCACGGCGTGGAAACGCGGCGAGCCGTTGGCTGTTCATGGGTGGATTTACGATCTCAAAGATGGTCTGCTGCGCGACCTCGGCATCACCGAGGGGACGATAGCCGAGTAATGCGTCCGCTGCGCTGCTGGCGGGAACTGAAGCAACGAGGGTTTTAAAACCACGGATTTCACAGATTTTACACAGATTAGCACAGATTAATCCCGGAAGTCTGCCGGGTATCGGCGCGCGACAACAATCAGGCGCTGTCGCGGCGCATCCACCGCAGTGACCGGCAGAGGTGAGATACCGGGCGTCAGATTCGCGATGGGAATGCGCTGTCATTGCCGGCCGCCGGAAGGGAGCGTGAAAGTGTTCCGGCTCTGGTTGATTCGTTCATGGTCCTGCTCGCGCACGCTCCATCGATCAGTCCCACACCTTCCACGGCGCTTCGCCTGCGCGCCAGATCGCGTTGAGCATTTCGTGTTCTCGTGCGGTGTCCATGCACTGCCAGAAGCCATCATGGCGAAAACCCATCATCTCGCCCGCCGCCGCCATGGCGGGAAGTGATTCCAGCTCCAGACTCATTTGCTCTTCGGGCCGGAGATACTCCCACACGCGTTTCGCGTCGAATACCATGAAGCCGCCGTTGATGCGACCCCTGGTGATATTCGGTTTTTCGTGGAATCTGGTCACCTGATCGCCTTCGAGAAGGATTTCACCAAAACGTCCCGTCGGATGCACAGCCGTGATCGTCGCCACCTTGCCGTGCGATTTGTGAAAGGCGATGCTCGCGGCAATGTCGAGGTCTGCCACGCCATCCCCGTAGGTGAGGCAGAAATGCTCCTCGCCTTCGAGATACTTGTGGACGTTCCAAAGGCGCGCCCCGGTCATGCTGTCCAGGCCGGTTTCAGCCAGGGTAACGCGCCAATCCGTGTCGCAGGCGCCGTGGAATTCCAGCGAGGCGCCATTGCGCAAATCGAGCGTGAAGTCCGTCGTCATCGCGTAATAGTTGAGAAAATACTCCTTGATCTTCCAGCTGTTGTACCCGAGGCAGAGGATGAAGTCTTTCACACCATGATGCGCGTAGAGCTTCATGATATGCCAGAGGATGGGCCGCGGACCGACCGGAAGCATGGACTTGGGAAGGCTCTCCGACACATTCCGTATGCGTGTGCCGCGTCCGCCGCACAGTATAACCACGATCATGCTGCCTCCTCACGCCGTGCCGGCGGTGGTTTGTGTGGTGAAAATCCGATGCACGGTACGTTGTTCCAGAACATCATCTTGCAGCCGCGATACGACCGCGCTGCTATTCGGCGGGAGCGAGGTTGACCAGCACGGTCAGTCGACCCGCACCGTAGCGATAGTAGGGTTTGCGAAAATACTCGGCACCCAGATCGAGAGCGAAGCGTTCGTGGAGTTGTGCAAACACCCCCGACTCGCTTCGATGTGCGTGTCAAGTCCGGTTACATCCGAGAGCCCCTGCCCGAAATACTTCGGCAGGGATCTTGCTTTGACGCAATCACGTCGCGTCTTGGCGCGAAATCCATCCCGGCATCAGCGCATTCTTGCAGCGAGTCTTCCGCGATCAGCACCCGCGTCCGTGCGAATGGCGCCGGAGGCATGGCGCACAGCACTGCCATGAGCATACGACGGAACAGGACGCGAGGCCTGGATGGTGTCATGGACAAAGGGAAGCTCCGGAAAACGGATTTCCAGCGAATCGACGAGATGCGCACATGTTTCGGGAAAACTACTGCAGCGAGCGTCGCGACACAAGCGCCGGGCGTTACAAATCGATTACAGATCTCCGGGGTTTGCGATCAAGGCGCTTCACCCATACGATTAACCAGCAGTCAGGAACCCGCCTCCCCATCCTCGATGTTGCGCTGAAGTGACGAATGCCATCATTGGAAATCCGGAGGAAGTATGAAATGTCCCCTATGTGCCGACACCGCCCTGCAGATCGCCGAGCGCAAGGGCATCGAAATTGATTATTGTCCCTCGTGCCGCGGCATCTGGCTCGACAGGGGAGAGCTGGATAAAATCATCGAGCGTTCGCTCGACGACATCCAACCCGAGGCGCCCCCGCAGCCCGAGCCGCGTCGCGCCGAACCCCGTCCCGCGGAAGCCCCGCGTTCCTCGTATCGCGATGACGATTACCACTACCACGAGCGCAAGCGCAAGAAGAAGGATTTCTTCAGCGATTTGTTTGATTTCTGATCCCCTGGCACGCCGCACGCACCGCCAGCGCCTTTCGCGAACCAGACGAGACACGATTCCTACACGCGCGGATTCCTCAAAGGGTCCGCGCTTTTGGTTTTTTTGAAGTTTGGTCAGGTGTTGCTGTCGCCCCATGGCGCCTGACAAATGTTGCATGTGTCGAATGTCGGGGAAAATCCCTACGTTTGAAAGAACGCAAAAATCCCGCGACGACGACGAACCGTGACGCGCCGTCGTGAATGCATGATAGTCGTTCCCCATCGGAACGCGAAGAAAGCAGCAACACAAAACAAGGACATCGCCATGGATGTGATTGTAGTGAAACACTCCATTTCCTCTTCGGCTTGCAGTGTTATGCTGGCCGCGGCGGAAGCAAAGGCACGGGAACTGGGGCTATCGATCTCCGTCGCCATTGTCGACGAGAGCGGCATACTCAAAGCATTCACGCGCATGGACGGAGCGGCGCTCATCAGCATCGATGCCGCGCTGAAAAAAGCAATCACCGCGGTGGGTTTCGGACTACCCACCGGAGCGGCATGGTATGAGTTCATCAAGGACGATCCGGTGTTGCTGCACGGTGTGCAATCCTTTACCAATTTCACACTTCTAGGTGGAGGGATAGCTCTCGAGATTGGCGGGCAGCGGGTCGGTGCCGTGGGTGTCAGCGGTGGCCATTATGTTCATGACGAGGAATGCGCGAAGGCCGCTGTCGAGGCATTGTATTCGGCCTGCGATCCCACCAATCTCTCCACCTGAGACCACGCTGCGCTATGCTCGAGTTTGTTTCGCGACAGGCACCTTCCGACTACGCTGGGACCCTTATCGTTTCCGCAGAGGGAAGCATACTCCAATGCGACGATGCGGCGGCGAACCTGCTGGGGATCGACAAAACAAAGGTTCGTGGAGGAGAGTTTTTTTCTCTCTTATCAGTTGCGTGCACGCAGCGTGAGGAGGCGCATGATCGGTGGTCGGAATTCTTTCGTCGCTTCGACACCGAACAAACGCTGCACCTCACCCTCGACGATGGATGCGGGAGCGAGAGCGTACGATACTTTCTCACAGCGACGCGCTTCGAATCAAACGGCACCGGGGTTGTCCACATCATGTTGCGGAAACCCATGGAGAATCTTGTCGAGAGAGAGAGGTTGTTCGCCGATGCCCACAGAGTCTCCATATTGCTCGACCACATGAGGGACGGTATTCTTGTGGAGGATCCATCCAGAAGGATCGTCATGATCAACAAGCGTTTTTGCGAAATATTCGCACTTTCGGCGGATCCAGGAGCATTGGTGGGACAGGATTGCTCCGGTTTCGCTGATCTCAGCAAAGGGGCCTTCGTTCACCCGGAGCATTTCATTGATGGAGTGAACATCGCTCTGCAGGGTGGGGTGGAACGCACGGCCGACGAATTGCTGCTGCGTGACGGGCGCACGATTGAAAGGGATTACATCCCTGTTCGACATAACGACAAGCCGGCGGGACATCTCTGGATTTATCGCGACGTGACTGATCGTAAGCAGGTCATGAGCACCCTTCAGAGGAACGAGGCGCTTGTACGGTCCCTGTACGAACAGGCGCAGAACACGCGCTTTGAACTCATTCGCCAACTTGCCGGCGAAGCCGCCTTGCTCGCGAGTGCGAAATCCGTGGAAACACTGGCCACAACGGTAGAACAATTGCTGGACAAATTTGTCAGCGCCGAGTATACCGGCCTGTATTTACTCGATGCGGAAACACAGCAATTGCGCCTGTACTCGGCAAAGGGATTCACCGAAGAGGAACGGCGTGCCGCCGAAGCGAGCGCCATGGATCGTCATCCCGGATGGGTTCTCCGGAACGCAACGATGCTGCATGTATCCGATGTCAACGACGACAAGGAGCGGCGCTCGGAGTCCAGTCCCAGAAGCTTCGAAGTGGGTGAGCGCCTCTATGTACCCGTCATGGGCGGCGCGGGTTGTGTCGGCGCATTCGGTATCGTTGGAGCGTCGGCAGGCCGTTTCGGCGCCGAGGAGATCGAGCTGATATCCTTCGTTGCTGCCATCGCTGGTGTCATTTACGAGAATCTCGTGCAAGCCGAATATTTGAAGAAAACGCAGGCGGAGCTGCGAATCCGGGATCGAGCTATACGATCCAGCCGTAGCGGCATAGTTATTACGGATGCCCTTCAAGCGGACGAGCCCGTGATTTATGTGAATCCCGCCCTGGAGCGCATTACGGGCTACCCTGCGGACGAGATACTCGGCCGGAATCCGCGTTTCCTCCATGGAACGGACGTGGATCAGGAAGGACTCACCGTTCTGCGCGAGGCGCTGAAGTTTAATTCGGAGTGTACCGTTGCTTTGCGGAATTACAGGAAATCCGGCGAAATGTATTGGGTGGAACTCTCCATCTCACCGATTATTCGTGACGATGGAGTGGTGACACATCACATCGGCATACAAACCGATATCAACGAACGCATGCGTACGCAACAGCTTCTCGAACAGGCGCGTGACGATGCCATCAAGGCGGATCATGCCAAGAGCGGATTCCTGGCCACCATGAGCCATGAAATACGAACGCCAATGAATGGCGTGATCGGCGCGGCGGATCTCCTTGAGCTGACCATGCTCGATCATGAACAACGCGAGTACGTTGAAACAATTCAAACCAGTGGAAAGCATCTGCTTCAGATCATCAACGACATCCTGGACCTTTCCCGCATCGAGGCCGGGAAACTCGAGATTCATCCCAAACTGGTGTCCATACGCGTACTCGTTGACGAAATACTTCGCTTTTTCTCCATCGCCGCTACGCAGCGGTCGATCAAACTCTCTGCGAAAGTCGTCCCCACCGTGCCCGATCTCGTTCGCGTTGATCCGGTGCGACTGAAACAGGTCCTGCTCAACATTGTGTCGAACGCCGTCAAGTTCACGGAGAAGGGGAGCATTTGCATCACTGTCAATATTCACACCACAGCCGAACATATCAGCATGCTCCGGATCGAGGTCAAGGACAGCGGCATCGGGATGACCGTGGATATGCTCCAGCGCATCTTCGAACCGTTTGCCCAGGCCGATGATTCGAATACCCGTCTCTATGGAGGAACCGGCCTGGGCCTTGCAATCAGCGCCCACTTGATCGCACTTATGGATGGGAGCATTGCGGTGCGAAGTTTCACCGGCCAGGGGTCGACCTTCGTCATCGACATCCCGTTTCTTCCCATCGAACAAGGCGATGCGACTGCGCAGAAATCCACCCAACTCTTTTCGGGCGACTGGTCGGGTGTCGATCCGACGCGACTTCGTGTTCTCGTGGTGGAGGATGTACGCATGAATCGTATGATCCTGATTCGCATGCTCCAGAATTTGGGGATTACCCCGGAGGTGGCGGTAAATGGGAAAGAGGCAGTGGAGATGGCTCTTGAAACGCCCTTCGATGTGATTCTCATGGATGTGCAAATGCCCGTGATGGACGGCTTGGAAGCGGCGCGAATTATCAGAGATCGGATCCAGACGGAAGCGCAACCAATTATCATCGCTGTCACCGCCGGCGCCATCATGGGGGAAAAGGAAAAATGTATCGCGGCAGGGATGGATGATTTCATCAGCAAACCGCTGAAAAGGGAGGACATTCGTCGGATGGTCGAGGTGATTATCGAGAAGCTCAAGCGCTGAGCACCTTCCTGCTACTATAGAATCGTCATCGCACGAGTCACCATGGGTGATGAGTGACTCCACCAAACACGTCCATCGGAATTCACTTTGCTTCCGGCTCGTAGCTGAACGCCGAGGGAAGCACTGCTCTTCGCTGTTCGCTTTCCGGTTGTCGTTCGGATAGCGAACGTTCGGAATGCGAACCTCCCAGATGAAATGTGTAAAAATGTGGGCATCTGAGCCGATTTCGAGTTTGGCACGGGATTGGTAGCATGAGAGGTAACTGAGCAAGTTCTCGAAT
>JAMIQH010000033.1:0-8612 GCA_035914695.1 Bacteroidota bacterium
AAGGAGAGGAGAGATTATCCGACTAACCATGACGATGCGTGGAGGAGACCGCCCAAAACACGCTCATGACGAATTTGCAGAAATCAGCGTAATGCCCAGATCAATGTGGGAGCCTTGGGTACTCTTTCGAAAGCCTCCAGAGGGAAGAATTCAAGACAATCTCAGACGCTGGGGAGTTGGTGGGTTCCGAAGGCCATCTCTTGACAAACCATTCGGGGATGTGATACAATCATCTCCCACTCGATCATCTGAAAGGTCGATCGCTCCACATCCAAACCTTAAGCCGCAGTCATTTCTCAGAAAAATTGTTCGTGCGGTGCTACCGCTCGGTTACGGCACTGTTTTGGATCCCTTCGCTGGCTCAGGCTCAACTCTGGCGGCAGCTGAAGCGATTGGCTACACGAGTATCGGGATAGAAAGAGATCACGACTACTTTTCAATGGCCACTTCCGCTATTGAGAAGCTTTCAAAGATCCACGTGGATTCTCAGTAGAGTAGACCCATCCCGCCCGCAATTTCAGTACACCCTCTCGATGAAGTGTCGCAGTGCGGGTACCAAGATCACCTCGAGGATTTTTTCTGAAATCATCGATGGTAACCTCAGCCAGGTAAACCTCAGTGAACAACAGGGGCTCGCGTGTAATAGCTGGTTCTGTTTCAGTGTCGATTTGATAGACAAAGACACACAACCATTGCTTTCTGGCGCCGTGTGTATCCACTGCCCCTCCTTTTTTCCGCGTCGTTTTTATCTCAATGCCTTCACCACCTGATTGGATCGCGTTGTTCGAGTATTTCCCTTTAACAATAAGGTCCGGATGCCCATTGTGAAATCGGTTTTCTGTCAATGCCCGCGAATGCTTCGCCATACTCGCAGTGAGCATATCAGAGATGAATCCAGATAAAATCGCAGGGCGGAGCATGTCTTCGATTCTCTGTAATCCTTTCTCTGAAAGATGCGAATTGATGTCGAAGAAAAAATCGTACACATCCTGCATTGCCAAGCCGAAATCCTGACTCCTCAGATTAAATGGCAAGGGATGCGATTGATTGAAATCGTTCCAGCATACGTGTTGTCGTTTCATGTGTTCCACTCCTTTTTTCAACTTACTAAGATACTCAAGGTTTAAACCAAGCCAACACCAGACGGGGTGCTAAAATCAAGTCCCCGTCGAAATTCATTCGGCATGTCCCTTCATCTGATAAACCATTTTTCTACATCTGGAGCTCAAAAGGATTGATGAACCATCGATCAGAATTGTCAGGAGTAAGTATGGACCTCCCGCTAAGAACCCTATCAAGTGCACTCGCAACACTGATCCTGATAACGAGATTCGCGTGTTCACCATCCCTAGCCCAGTCTCTCCCTAAATCGCCCTGTCCACCGGGCGATGCGCGCATCGCCTGCTTCGCGAATGGACAGGGCGCATTCTATGCCACGCCTGTGGGCGGCGACAATGCCAACGGCTTCCACGGCATCACGCGGGACAAGCAAAAACTGTTCGAGCAGTACCACATCCAGCTCGGCGGCACCGTGCTGGACAGAAGCACCGCACGCTGCGTCGTGACACCGGAGCTGCTGCGGAGGGAGTATCCCCTGCACAACACGGTGGAGGAGATTCTGTTCACCGATTCGATGACCGTACTCGCGGTGCGCGTACGCACCGATTGGCGTGGCGATGTGAAAATCTACCCCGCTCTCGCCGCGTGGTGGCGCGGCGCGAATGAAAGTCTGGTCGGTGGAGACTTCTTCCTCGGCAAAGGCGTGCAGGCGCGGCTCTCCGTGCGCGGATTGCAGGGCAGTTGGGAAATCACCCGCGAACGCGATACGCAGCGCTTCTCCAATCCGTCGCCTGTGTACATGCCGACGTTTTACTGGGGAGATGGATCGGAATCCTTCACCTTCTCCATCGCCATTATCGATGACGCGCATGCGCGTGCGGCCGAGCTGCCATCATTCGACACGCTGCTCGCGCGAAAACAGCGTCGTATCGCGCAGCTTCTCGACGCGGTGAATATCGCGAGCAGCGACAGCGTCACCGTGCTCGCCACCAGGTGGATCGCCGCCTCGATGGACGTTCTGCAATTGCATGGAACACACAGCGGCATCTGGGCGGGCCTGCCCTGGTTCGATGATCTGTGGGGACGCGATACGTTCATCGCCCTGCCGGGCGCCCTACTCGCCACCGGACGCTTCGACGATGCGCGCGCCGTACTGCGCGCCTTCGCCTCGCGCATGGACACCGTCGCGAGCAGCGCTTCCTACGGCCGCATCCCCAATCGCGTTCAGCCCGGCGATGTCATTTACAATACGGTGGATGGCACGCCGTGGATGACCGTCTCGTTGTGGCAATACCTTTTGCACACGCGCGACAGCGCGACAATTCGCGAACTCTACCCCTTCGTGCGCCACGCGGTGCGCGGAGCCATACAGCGCTGCGATGCGCATGGCCTGCTCAAGCACGCCGACGCCGATACGTGGATGGATGCCGTGGGTTCGCAAGGGCCATGGTCTCCACGCGGCAATCGCGCGGTGGAAATTCAGTCGCTCTGGCTCGCCCAGCTCCGCGCGTCCATCACAATGGCCGGCATTGCCGGCGACACGCGCAGCGCGGAGGATTGGCGGCGCAACGCGTTACCGCGTTTGCGCGAAGGAATACTCCGCCACTTCATCGCACCCGCCTCGGGTGCACTGGTGGATCATGTGAACAGCGACGGAACACAGGACACGGCGGTGCGTCCCAACGCCTTGCTCGCGTTGACCATACCAGGTGGACTCGCGGATATTCTTCCGGAAAAATCCAGACATGCCACGTTGCAACTGGTGTGGGGCGGCTGCGTGCTCCCGCATGGCGTGGCGTCGCTTTCGGTGAACGATGCGAACTTCCACCCCTGGCATGATGTACCGCGACTCTACCCCAAAGATGCGGCATATCACAACGGCACTGTGTGGACCTGGCTCTCGGGTCCGGCAATTCAGCTCCTCTGCGATCATGGGCAGGCGGAGCAGGCCTGGCGACTGCTGCAATCCTTGCAGCGCTACGCCTTGCAGGAGGCCGCCGCCGGAGGCATTCCGGAATGCACCGATGCCTTGACACGCGACAACGAAGCCACCCCGCGTTGGAGCGGCACATTCACGCAGGCATGGAGCAACGCCGAATATCTGCGTGTGCTGCAACAGTGCTTCGTGGGCGCAACACCACATCCCGAGCATGCGGATGTGCTGCTGCTGCATCCCTTGCTGCCACCGGACGTGCAGACACTGTCGATGCATGTGCACCGCGCGAGCGGTTCGATTGCAGTGAGTATTGTTCGGGAAAAAGGAACGCTTCGTTGCTCGCTTGCATCGACGACGCGGGAAACGCTGCGCATCGCTGCTGGCGCGAACGCCGCGAACAACGCATCGACCTGGCTGACCCTGCCTCCCGGCGGCGTGCTGGAGGTGGAACTACCCGACCGCTTGGACGAGCAGCAACGCAACGCCGAACTCTTCCCTATCGCCAAGCCACGTCCGGCGCGCGGCTACACCGTGGCCGCGCCGCCCAGCTGGCCCATGCTCGCGGAGGCCACAGTCACGCGGCGCAATCCCGCGGCCACGCAGTTGTGCGGCGCCGCGGACGCCAATGGCGACGATACCGGGCCGAACGGACGCTACAGCTATCCGCTCAGCCCGTTGTTCGTGCGTGGCTCCTTCGACCTCCTCGGCTTCGATGCGCGCAGCGACGATTCGCTGCTGTACTGCACCGTGCGCATGCGGGCTCTGTCGCAGCCCGGCTGGCATCCCGAGTACGGCTTTCAACTCACCATGCTCGCCATCGCTGTGGATAGAACGGATGCCACACTGCCCCGCGCGCGCGATATCGGACATGGTAGCGGCTACAGCATGAACGAAGACAACGGGTACACGCATCTTATTCTTGTCGGCGGCGGCATCCGCGTGCTGGATGCGCGCGGCGACGTGCTGGCGGGCTATGTGCCCGAAAGCACGAAGGGCGCCTTCGGGGATGTGCGCGGAGGCGAAATCCGCTTCGCGCTGCCCCTGCGACTCTTCGGACCCAGCACGGCAGGGTGGCGCTTCAGCATCGTGGCGGGGGCACAGGACGATCACGGTGGCGCGGGCATCGGCGAATTCCGCGCCGTGCGCAAGGAGGCGGGAGAATGGCACGGCGGCGGTGCCGATGGCGACGACGCGCCCCGCTGGTACGATACGATGCGCTGTCCCTGATGCAACGAGACGAGCGGTGCTCACCGTCCGCAGACGTTATTTCCACAAACACCCGCGCGGACAATTGATTGTTGTACAACCGTTTGTTAAACTCCCCAATACGCAATAATCGTGGAGGAGATCATGCCCGGCATTTCCCGAATTGTCGTGCCGATCGATTTTTCCGATCACTCGAAACAGGCCTTCCGCTACGCCATCGATTTCGCGAAAACCTTCAACGCGGAACTGCTGCTGGTGTACGTGGTCGAGCCCGTGGTGTATCCGGCGGATTTCAGTTTCGGGCAGGTTGCCCTTCCTTCGATGGAAATGGAACTGCACAAGCGTGGCAAACAGCAACTCGACGCGTTGATTGAGAAGGAAGTCCCCGCCGATCTGCGCGCGCGGAGCATTGTCCGCGCGGGCAAACCTTTCGTGGAAATCATCCACGTCGCGCAGGAGGAGGAGGCGGACCTCATCATCATCGCCACGCATGGACACTCCGGCCTCGAGCATGTGCTCTTCGGCAGTACCGCCGAGAAAGTGGTGAGGAAAGCGGACTGCCCCGTCCTGTCCGTGCGTGCCGGCGACAGGAATTTCACGCTGCCGTGACAGCGCGCCATGCGTTGGCGCCGTCTAATCCGCCTTTTGTTTGTCGACGCGGAGCGCGATCACATAGTAGGTAAGAAAGCCGATTCCACCTCCGAGGCAGATCAGACCGATCACAATCAGCGGTTTGAAATCATCCTCGACCCAGTACATCATGGGGATGGCCACCAGGAGCGCCACACCGACAAGCGCTATCGCGAGGCCCCATTTCAACGCGGTCAGGCGATTGGGATTACGATCCACTTTGCCGTACAGGTAGCGCACCTCCTCGGAGATGAGACTGCGTTCGATGATCGCCATGCGTTCTTTGTGGCGCGTATCGAAAAATTTCCACAGTGCGAAGGCGGTACCGCCGAAAAACATGATGGTGACGACGACATTTTCCATGGTTTCTCCTGTTGAGCGAATGCTTCGATGTGGTTTGGACTCGCGCCGCGCCGGCAGGGTTTCAACATTTCGCGACTGAAACCCTGCGCGAGCTTCCCGAGTCCAATCCCACGCATGCGAGAACCCATCCACCACCCCAGCGACGACGAGGTGCTGCGACGCATCCGTCACGGAGACCACGAGGCCTTCGGCATACTCGTGCGGCGTTATGGCGATATGGTGTTCACCCTGACACGTCGCATGCTCGCCAGGGTGGAGGATGCGGAAGAAGCAGCACAGGACGCCTTCGTGCGCGCCTTCCGGGCGCTGCCCCGTTTTGAACAACGTGCGCGATTCAGCACCTGGCTGTATCGCATCACCTACAATGTGTGCCTGAGTTATATTGCACGTACGCGTCGCAATGCCGCGGTCATCCCGCTCGAGGATGAACCCATGGACGAGGGTGCGGATGATGTCACAACGCGCATGGACAGTGAGCGCTTGCGCGATCGTGTTGCCGACGTTCTCCCGCGGATGCGGGCCGAGTATGCGGCCGTCCTCACCATGTTCTACGTACACGACCAGAGCTACGAGGATATCGCTGCCATTCTCGAATGTCCGCTCGGCACCGTGAAAAATCGTTTACACCGGGCGCGGGCCGCCTTGCGCGCGGCGCTTGGTCAATCCGTTCCCACCGAAGCCCACGAGGATACAGTATCATGACGCATCCTTCCGCACAAACCCTGCGCGATTACTGCGACTTTCAGCTCGGCGACGAGTTGCGCGCGGAAGTTCACGCGCACATCGAACAATGCGCGGATTGCCGGGCCTTTCTCAACGAAGAAGAATCCCTTGTGCACGCACTCACGCATCTGGGTGGGATACAGGCGCCGGTGGCGTTGCCACGTCTCATCATGGAAAGAGTACGCAGTGATAGCACGTCACGAGCCACGGAAGGCAAACGCGCCCGCGTTGCGGGCCTGGGATTGCTTTTCCTCGGATCACTGCTGCTCACTGTCGCGGCGGGACTTTCGAAGCCAGCGGAAGCCGAAACCTCGCTATTCACCACAATACGTACGATGTTGTCCCCCGTGGTGGATCAATTCCCGCGCATGGAATTACCCAACGTGCTGAGCTTCGACAACCTTCTCGCCGGACATTCCCGCACCATCGAACTCGCATTGCTTGTCGGCGTCATACTCGCCATGTTGGCGCTGCTCGACCGTTACGTACTGCAGCCCCTCACGCGCCAGCAGCGCGGAGTGTAATCGGCGCTTCGAGCCGGGCACAACCGCACCATCCATCGCAAGCGTGGCAGAGCACCGCGTGCTCAGGCCATGCGGAGTTTCTTATCCGTATTGTAGCAGCGCTCCTCGAAGGGATCGCATTTTTCCATCCAGATTTGTTCGAGCAACGTCAACTCATCATCGAGATCAAATCCCGGCGCATCCATGCCCTTCACTTCCTCGAGAATCTCGAAGGCGAAGCCCTCCGCGCCGAATTCATTCCAGTCGCGCTGCAAATCCTTGATCGGATGCATGCCTGTGGAAAGCATGAAGCGATGCCGATTGAGCGGTCCCTCCAGATTTTTACTACTGCCGAGCAGCATCCTCCCGTTATGCAGATTGCGAATACCGAACACCCCCGCGGGCTTCGGCCGCTCTTTGTACTCCCGTAACAACTCCTTCCGTGTCTTCATTGTGAATTCCCGAGTATAGAAAACAGTACACCGCTGCGCCACAACGGCAACGTCCGTTTCTCTGCATCGCAACGCGCCCTGCACCACGCATGAATCGACTGCACGCAACAGCGGCGATGGAAATGTACGCGTTTGCCCGCAATTCTCTCGCGTGTTTCGCGTCACGTCCATTTTCGAGTCTGCAACAATTGACGATTCTCCATCATCGAGACTCCGCCGCCCCCCTTTGTTTTTTTTTGATACATTTCTCTCCCTTTTGTATTTTCACTACACTGCGTCGTCTACCAAGTACCGTGAAGGAAATTCCGAAAACCGTAATTATGTGCCACATCTGCTGCGCTCTTCCTCGGGTTGAGATCCAGTCGATCAGCATGACTTTGAACCACCCACAGCGGGATGAACACGCAAGATGAATCGAAATTCCTAGGAGTGACAATGGCAATACCTGACTTTCAATCCATTCTGTACCCTATGCTCAAACTGGCTGGGGACGGCAAATTGCGTTCATCTACCCAGTACCGAGAAGAATTAGCAAAGCATTTCCAACTTTCAAGCGAAGAACTGAACACCCTGCTGCCCAGCGGAACGCAGCCAGTATTCAACAACCGCGTTGCATGGTCGATGATCTATCTCGAACGCGCTGGTTTGTTGGATCGTCCCAAGCGCGGTCACTACGTCCTTTCGGAGCTGGGTCGTAAAACTCTTGACTCCAGGCCTCAGGAGATAAACGTCGCATTCCTCAAGCAATTTGAGAAATTCAATGAATTCCATTCCAAGTCTACACCGAAGGGAAATGGAACAGCGACCTCGGTAGCCGAGACTCCAGAGGAACAGCTTCAGGCGTCGTACCAACAGCTCAGGGGCGAATTGGCCGTTGAGTTACTCGAGCAGGTGAAATCCGCATCGCCACAGTTCTTCGAACGACTTGTTGTGGAACTTCTTGTGAATATGGGCTACGGTGGCAGCATGCTTGATGCCGGTATGGCGATCGGGAAAAGTGGTGACGAAGGCATTGACGGCACGATCAAAGAAGACCGTCTCGGTCTCGATGTCATTTACATTCAAGCAAAGCGATGGTCCGGGACAGTCGGCCGGCCAGAAGTACAAAAATTCGTGGGTGCACTGCATGGCCAGCACGCCAAGAAAGGCGTATTTCTCACGACAGGCACGTTTGCCCAGGGAGCAATAGAGTATGCGACCGGTATCGACCCGAAGGTCGTGCTGATCGACGGGAAGCGGCTCGCGGAACTGATGATTGATTTCAACGTAGGGGTGACCACCAGGCACACGTATCACGTAAAGCGTATCGATACCGACTACTTCAGCGAGGAATGATCGCACGTCAATATCTTCTTCATCACTATTGTCAAATTAGCATCGGAGATTGGGACATGAAGAGAAAACTGATTGCCGTTTGTCTTGCCTGCGTACTTCTAGCAGGATGTGCCGTAACGAAGGGGACAAGAACCACTACGACCATCGAAAATCCGACGGTCCTTGACAGTACGGTTGTTTCTGTGTCCAAGGAAGAATACGAGGAGACCACAACCTACCCTTGGCTCTATGTGTTCATCGGTGCTGCAGTAGTATACGGCCTCATTGAGGGTGCGAAAAAATAGGCAACCACAATGAGCTTCGTTTATCCTCGAACCTGGATGATCTTAGTCCACAAGATGCTCGCACAACTTGAACGGAGTGCTCGCGTACAGTAAACTTACCTGTATGACCTGAAATCCAAAG
>JAMIQH010000034.1:0-8771 GCA_035914695.1 Bacteroidota bacterium
GTGGTCATTCATGTCCTGTTGTCCACGGGCGCGGAATACGAAGACCTCGGTGCCGATTACTTCGACCGCCGAGACGAAGATCGCATCGTTCGTTCGCATGTGAATCGGCTCGAACGCCTCGGTTACAAGGTGACATTGGAGACCTACGAGGAGGCGGCGTAGGAATTTTCAGAGCAGATTGCACAGATTTCACACAGATTAGCACAGATGAATCGTGGAATCCGCGTGGATCAGAGCAAGTGACTTCCATGAATTGTCCTTTACTCGTCACTCTTCACCACGCAAAGCAACCTGGTACAGGTGGCGAAGTTATTCTCAGGGCAGATCGCGGATGAACAACGCCCCGAGCAGCAGTTTGCCGGTGATATGAAGATCCGGGGCGTCGAGTGCGGGCGAGGGTTTGTGCGCGCGCTCGTCCTGCACGTCGGCCAGATTCGTGCGCACCGAGGTGCTGAGCGACCAATGTGCGGGCACGAGCAGAACGACATTGCCCATGAGCACATCCACATGCAACTCGATGGACTCTCGCGAGGAGCCACCGGAAGGACACTCCAATTGCGCCATGCCGAAGCGCACCTGCACATCGGCACGCTCGAAGCCGGGTTCCTCGATGGTGATGATGGAGGTACCGAAATAGACTCTGCGGGAGAAGGAGGCGGATTGCTCACGGATTTTTCGGGTAAACGTCCCCGGTTGCACTATGATCAACCACAGTCCGGCGAGGATGAAGGCGAAGGGCCAGAAATGTTCCATGTCGGTGGGCATCCATCCCAGCAGCAGAATTTGCAGGACGACGCCCCAGCCGAGCAACGACAGCGCCTTGACGAATTCATCGTGCCGACCGTACACCACCTTCACCAATCCGATAATAATCAGCACGCTGGGCCACCAGCGCAGACCCAGTTCCAACCAGGTACCCAGCCGCGTGAGCTGCAAGCTGCTGATCAGCAGCGCCAATCCCACGATGAGCAAGACGATAAAAAGATTACTGCGAAGTTTTGAGCGCTGCATGGATAGAATTTCGTGCAAAGGAGTCGACCTGCAATATCCGGAACATCGTATCCCTCCGCAAGTGCAGGATAGTACTGAAATTTCAGTATTATTTGAAAAATGAAGACGCAATCGTACCTTTGTTCTTCAGTGAACGGCGCAGGCGATGTACCATGAGCGATGCGCCATGGCAAGGATGGCGAACGGATTTTTCCATTTCAAACATCATGAACGCGGACAACGAATTCATCGAAACCGTGGCCACCATGGCCGAAACCAGTTGGGGCATGTCGCGGCTCACGGGCAAAATCTGGGCCGTGCTGCTCGTGGCCGATAAAGTGTGGATGAGCGCCGAGGATGTGATGGAAGCCGTTGGTTCGAGCCGCGGCTCGGTGAGCACCATACTTCGCACGCTGGAAAGCGTCGGTCTCGTACAGCGCTCGACGCTCAGCGGCAGCAAGCGGCGCGTGTACCGCGTACCTTCGGCTTCGTCGCTCATCGAGGTCGAGCGCGTCAGTCTCGAGCGCATGCGCAAGCTCATGGCGCTGGGTCTGCGCGGGGTGGACGAAGCGCGGCCGGTGACGCGCGAACGTCTGGGCGAGTATCACGACTTCATGGTGTTTTTTCAACAGGAATTCGAGGCCCTGGCCGAACGATGGAACAACAGAAGCAAGGAATCGGCGGTATGAGACGTTTCAGCATTCTCCTCCTCCTGCTTCCCGTGCTCGCGCACGCGCAGACGGCGGAAGAAATTGTCCGAAAATCCGAGAGCGTGCTCAAAGGCACGACCAGCCGTGGTACCTATCGCATGACCATTGTCACGCCCGAATACACGCGCGAAATGGAAATGCGTACGTGGTGGGACGACGCAGCCGATAAAAGTCTCATTCACATCACCGCGCCGAAAAAGGAAGCCGGCAACAAGTGGCTGAAAATCGGCAACGAAATGTGGAATTATCTCAAGGCCACGGAAACCACAGTGAAAATTCCCCCCTCCATGATGTTGCAGTCCTGGAACGGCTCGGACTTTACCAACGACGACCTCGCGCGCGAGTCCAGTCTGGAAAAGGACTACACGCACACGCTGCTCGGCGAGGAGGACATCAACGGCGAACGCTGCTGGAAAATCGCCTCCGTCCCAAAAGCCGATGCGGCCGTGGTATGGGGAAAAATTTACAGTTGGGTGCGCATGAAGGATTTCATCGCATCGGTGGCGCAGTTCTATGATGAAAAAGGCACGCTGCTGCGCTACATGGTGTACTCGGGAATAAAGCAGCTCGGTGGTCGCACCATGCCCACCGTGTGGACCATGCACAACAAGAGCAAGCCGGGACATCGCACCGAATTCGTCATACTCGACGCGGCCTTCGATATTTCTATTCCGTCGAGCATGTTCTCCTTCCGCGAACTGGAACGGGGGAATTGAATGCTCGCTCGACTCGCCTGGCGCAATCTCTGGCGCAATCGCCGCCGCACGCTCATCACCATCACCGCCGTGGTGTTCGCGACCTGGCTGTCGCTGGTCATGCGCGGCATGCAGCTCAGCACCTACGAGCAAAACATCGCCTTTTCGCTCAATCTGCTGAGCGGACATGCGCAGCTGCAGCATCCCGGCTTCGCGGACAATCCCACACTGCACAACACCATGCACCTCACGCCGGAGATCGAGGCGCGTCTCGACAGCGAAGCGCGGATCAGGGCCTGGGCGCCACGCGTGCTCGGGGACGGCTTGTTGAGCTATCGTGAAAATTCGCAAGGCGCCATGCTGCTGGGCGTGGATCCGCAGCGCGAGCCACGCGTGTCGCGCATTTTGCGCAAGCCCGCCGAGGGACGCATGCTTTCCTCCGGTTCGGCCGCTGAAATCCTGCTCGGCCAGACCTTGATGGAAAATCTGCGTGCGCGCGTGGGCGAGGACATAGTTGTGCTGGCGCAGGGCTATGATGGCTCCCTGGGCAACAGGAAATTCCGCATCGTCGGTACGGTGCGTACAGGCATGCCCGATGTGGATCGCGCCGCGGTGTTCATGGGCGTGGATGCGCTTCGCGACTTGTTGAGCATGCGGGGACGCAGCAGTGTGGTGGTACTCTCGATGCACGAGCTCTCGAATGTGGATGCGGTGTGTGCCACACTCAACACGGGACTCGACACATCGGCGGTAATGGCGCGGGGCTGGCAGCAAGTCATGCCGGAATTGCAACAGTCCATCGATCTCGACAATTACAGCGGTATGCTTTTTCTCGGCATACTCATCATAGTGGTGGCATTCGGCATTCTGAATACTGTGCTGATGTCTGTGAGCGAGCGCTTCCGTGAATTCGGAATCTTGCTCGCCTTGGGAATGAGGCAACGCTTGCTCGTCTACCTCGTTGCCATGGAAACGCTGTTCATCACGCTGATAGGAATCGCTATAGGAAACATGCTCGGATTCGCGGTGAACAGTTGGTTCGCTGCGCATCCCATCGTATTCACCGGCGAGTACGCAACCATGATGACCGAATACGGCTGGCTGCCGGAAATGGGAAGTGTGGTGCGCCTGTCGAGTTTCTTCAATACTTCGTTCGCTGTATTGCTGCTGTCATTACTCGCGACGCTATATCCATTGTATCGCGTTTCCCGTCTCGAAGCACTCAAAGGAATCAGGTACACATAATGCTGCTGCTTGTCGCGTGGAGGAATCTGAGGAGAAACAGCCGGCGCACCATTATCGTGCTGGTGTCCATCATAGTGGGTGTGGTGTCGCTGCTGCTCTACGACAGCATATCGTATGGTATGATTCGGCAAATGCTGGACAATTCCGTGGGTGCATCGATAGGTCACATACAGATTCATGGCAAAGGTTACAACGACAATCGCGTGATACAGACGAGTATTCCCGATCGGCTGCGCGCCGAAAACGCGGTGCGCGGTATGCGCGGCGTCAGGGCCTGGAGCAGCCGCGTGCCGAGTTTCGGCTTGCTGAGTTCGGCGCAGGGTTCGTCGGGCGGCGTGATTGTGGGTGTGGATGCGCACAGCGAAAGCCGCGTGTCGAGTATTGCCTCCACGATAGTGAAGGGGCGATACCTCGAGGGCGAGGGTCGCGAGGTGGTGATCGGCCGCGCCCTGGCGGGCAAGCTGCATGTGGACGTGGGCGACAAAGTGGTGGGCATGGCCTCCACGCGCGGCGGCGAGGTGGGTTCGGAGTTGTTTCGTGTGGTGGGCTTGTTCGAAACCGTGAGCGCGGATTTCGACAAAACGCATATGTTCGTGCCCATGTCTTCCGCGCAGGAAATGCTGGGCATGGGCGGGGATATCATTGAAATCGCCATTGTGCTGGAGCAGCCCGAACAGGCCGAGCGTGTTGCCGCCGATTTACGCGCGCAACTCGGACCGGATTACGAAGTGCTGACCTACCGCGAACTCGTGCCATTGCTCGTGGCCCAACTCGAAATGTATGATCAAATGCTGGTGGTGATCTATGTGATTATCGGACTGGCAATGATATTCGGCATCATCAACACCATGTTGATGTCGGTGTTCGAACGCGTGCAGGAATTCGGCGTGCTCATGGCAATCGGCATGCGCAACGCGAAGGTGTTCAGCATGGTGATGATCGAAGCACTGTATCTAGCAATGATCGGAACGGTGGTGGGCGTGTTGGCAGGAGTGGCGTTGACGCTGCTGTTGCGCGAGGTGGGCATTGATTTGAGTGTGTTCTCCGAAGGATTACGCGCCTTCGGCGCGGGCGCGGTTATCACACCGGAACTCCGTTTCAACGGCATACTCGCCGCGGTGATCACCATTCCCCTCACCACGCTGCTCGGAGCGCTGTATCCGGCATGGAAGGCCACGCGCCTTTTGCCCGTCACCGCCATCAGGCATGTGTGATATTGTTTCATCAAAGCAGCTACGCTCATGGAAGTCATCCGTCTTCAGCATGTGGAAAAAATTTACGCCGACAATGGCGTGCCGGTCACCGCGTTGCGGGATGTGTCGTTGAGCATCGCGCAGGGTGAATTCGTGGTGATCGCCGGGCCGTCGGGTTCGGGGAAAACCACCTTGCTCAATATCATGGGCGCGCTGGACAGACCGACGAGCGGACAAGTTCTGCTCGAGGGCGAGGATGTGAGTACGCTGACATCAGCGCAGGTCGCGGCGTTTCGACTCGAAAAACTCGGCTTTGTGTTTCAGGCCTATAATTTGATTCCAGTGCTCACCGCCATGGAGAATGTGGAATTTTCCATGATGCTGCTGGGCATGGACAAAGCAATGCGTCGCGCTCGCGCGCTCGAGGTGATGCGCGAACTTGGCATCGAGGAATTGGCCGACAAACGTCCCAACGAGATGAGCGGTGGACAGCAGCAGCGCGTGGCCGTTGCGCGTGCCATTGTAAACAAGCCCTCCATCGTGCTGGCCGATGAACCCACGGCGAACCTGGATACGCACACGGGCGCGCAGTTGCTCGATATCATGGAAAACATGAATCGTGTTCACAATCTAACGTTCATCTTTTCCTCGCACGACCCGCAGGTCATCGACCGCGCGCGCCGCCTGATTTTACTGCGCGACGGCGCGGTGGAGAAGGACGTTTCGGGCACCAGCTGATCGTGCGTAACACAGAGGGCGCAGAGAGCACAGAGTGCACGGAGGAGGGGTTGGTGGCGCACACCACGAATTCCATCGACTATGCCACAGAGAGCGACCTAATCGATTTAGCAGCGACGCTCCGAGTTCTCTGTGTTCGCGAAGCGCTCGGTGTTCTCTGAGTTCACGTAGCGCTCGGTGTTCTCTGATTTTCCCAATGTCACTCCTGAGTAAAGGATCTGCCATGAACATACACGACATACTTTCGCGCCTCGAAGGGCTGGGTGATGAAGAAGTGCGCAAGCAGAACAGCAAGCAAAGCGATCCCGGGCGGCAGTTCGGTGTGCGGCTTGGTGATATTCGGAAATTGGCTGCCGAGTTCAAGGGCGAGCATGATCTCGCGCTGGAGCTATGGGACACGGGCGTGCTCGACGCGCGTTTCCTGGCCGTGTTGCTGCTGAATCCGAAAAAACTGCGATCCGATGATGTGGAGCGCCTGGCGGCTTCGGCCACCCTCGTCTGGTTGGCGGATTGGCTCAACTCCTATGTCATTCGCAAGCATGCCGACAAGGAAGCCCTGCGGCTGAAGTGGATGGAGTCCGAAAATTCCTGGCTGGCGCGCGCCGGCTGGAGTCTAACATCGGAACGCATCGCGAAACAGCCCGCGGGACTCAATCTGTCGGCTTTACTCGATCGCATCGAGCGCGACATGCCTGCCGCCGCGCCCGAGCAGCAGTGGACCATGAATTTCTGCCTGGCCTACATCGGCATACACGCGCCCGCACATCGCGCCCGCGCCATGGCCATCGGCGAAGCCATCGGGTTGTACCGTGACTACCCCGTCTCCAAGGGTTGTACCTCACCGTTCGCTCCCATTTGGATCAACGAAATGGTGCGCCGATCGGAGGGGTGACAATAATGATGGCAATGTGATACTCATGTATCCAATAGGAACGAGATTGTCCGCAGAATGCGAAAACCCGAAGCGTCAGTGGCAGAGTTGATCCACGACAACGTACCTGCCGGGATTCATACGGCTTGAATCGCTGTTGTATTTCCGTATTACTGCGCGCATCTTGCTTGCGAATATCGTTCAACATTATTCATGAAATTCATCGGCGAGCTTCCCCATGGACAGTACTATCTACATTCTGCTGGCTGTACTTACCTTGCTCGTCATTGCGGGTGTGCTCTACGTTCGCGCCAGATCCGCATTGACACCTATTCTGGAACAGGCTGCTCGAGAGTATGGCGGCAGTGTGCGAAGCACATTTCCGGGATTGCCGCAGTGGAATTTCGTGTTGGAAGGCATTTCTGTGCGACTGACGCCCATGACATCGTCAACGTCCTCCCCGGACGGTGGAGGATCCATCACCGTACTGGACTTCGACGTCGCGGCTTTCAATGTGGCGGACCTCAGGGTACGCGAGAAAGTGGATGCACGACGCAATGCCGTACCGGCCTCTCTCGAAAATGCAGGCGAAAGTATCGAAATCGAACATCAGGGTTTCGACGCGCGATTCCATATCCACGCTCGGCAGGGAGAAGAGACAAAGCGTATGCTGCTCGAACCAACCCTTTTTTCCGCTCTTCTCGACTTGCCCAGCGGAGCAGATTTGCGCATCGAACATGGTGTATGTCATGTATCGGTGAATGGACATCCGCGTGATATCGCCTTCGTGCGAACCCTGAGAAGCGTTGCACAGGAGTTGATCGCAGTGCTTCGAGCAAGGGGTGCTTAGCTGAACGGTTCGGCAAGCACCGTCTTCGACGTGATAATCATCTTCGCAATCCCGACACCAAGGTTGATGCCCTAATCCAACGCCGTATCGCGTCGGGTTCGTTACTTCGATGCATCATTCTCCCGGTTAAGCTGACTGGACTCGGTACCGCACGAAAGCGCCAATCCGCTTTGTGGGAAGAGGATGCACATTTCTTGATAACCATTATCACAGCTTCGGAGACCATGGAGATGTCGTCGTGAATTCGGGACCAGAGTATACCCTTGGAAGGCGTGCACGCGCTGGCGCAAGTATGCTTCGGGTTGTTGGCGTTTTATATACGCGATTATGACGATCTTGCGAATGTACAAGCGATCATCGAAGTGCTTGGCTGATTGGATGTCGACGTTGTGAATGCGATACGGAAACATAGCCGGTGAACGAAGTTTTGACAATACAGCGGAGGCGGTATGAACAACGATAAAGGGATTACACAATACTTCGGCGTCAATTTGGCCGAGCTGCTTGCGGATAAAATCCTGAATATCTATAAATCCTTTGATCGCTCGGCCTATATCGATGCTATTGCATGCCGCGTTCAGCACCTGGGCTACACTGAGCGCATCGCCTTGCACGCTACAGAGTTGCGCACGCTGCTGCCGGAGGATTATGAATCCGCCATCGGTATACTCCTGCGCATACTGGGTGACGAAAATCCCGACGAAGTGGGAATGTTCTCGAGGTTCTACTGGACACTACCATTGGGAAAATTTGTGGAACTGTACGGATTGGGTGATGTGGATGTGTCCTTGCACGCCATAGGGGAAATCACAAAACGTGGAACCGGAGAATATGCAGTACGACCATTTTTGCGTGCGCACACCGAGGAAACATTGAATATGATGCGTACATGGGCGCAGTCCCGGAATTTCCACGAACGACGACTCGCCTCGGAAGGGAGTCGACCGAAACTCCCGTGGGCAACGAAACTGGACCTGTTTGTTCAGAATCCAGCACCGGTATTCGAGATACTCTCGCTTCTGAAGGAAGACACGGTGCGCTATGTTGGTAAATCCGTCGCAAACAATCTGACAGATTATTTGAAAGTCAATCCCGATGCCGCTCGCGCATTGCTGAAGGAATGGTCGTGTTCAATGAATCCTCATACGCAGTGGATCGTGCGACACGCCACGCGTAAGATTCCGCTTTGATGGGTTCCCGTTTCTCCACTGCTGAAGCGTCTCGCGGGGTAGTACGGGAAGCCGCTGCTGCCAGCGTTGATATGTGCTGTTGGCCAGTGCTTCGGTTGTTGTTGCGCACCACCTTGCATCCAAGTCGTGGACTGCTTCATTCTTCGTACATTCATACGAGTAATAACCAATCATCGATGTCAACCATGCTGTCCTTGACGGTCCGATGCGTGCTCGCCCTGTTGCCGCTTCTTCTAATAATGGAGTCTCGTATGGACGCGCAGCCGACGTTGCGCTTCAGTGGCTATAT
>JAMIQH010000035.1:0-5638 GCA_035914695.1 Bacteroidota bacterium
ACGCAGCCCCATGTACCACGTGTCCATGCTCAACGACGTGCTGGACATGGCCGAGGCGATGCGGCTCGCGGGCGAGCCGGTGCCCGCTGCCGTGGGTGAGGCGGCCGCACGCATGACACGCTTTCTCGAGCACATGCGCCATCCCGATGGCGAAATCCCGTACTTCAACGATGCGACATCGAGCTTTTTCCTGCGCACCGACGAAGTGCTTCAACGCGGCAGGACGTTGTGCGCGACAATGGGATGGACCGCGTCCTCGCATTATCCAGGCGGCATCGGTCCGGAACACGTTTCGGGATTGCTCGCTGTATCCAGCGAACGTCTATGGGTGGTGTTCGATGCGGGACTTGTCGGTCCGGATTATCAGCCCGGCCACGCGCATTGCGACACGCTGAGTTTCGAATTGTCCATTGATGGCCGTCGCTGGATAACGGACACCGGCGTCTATCATTACAAGGAATCCCCCGAACGCCGCTACTCGCGCAGCACCGCGGCGCATTCCACGATTGCCATCGACGATGCGGAGCAGTCCGAAGTATGGAAGAGCTTTCGCGTCGGTCGGCGCGCGCGCATTCTGCACCTTGCGAGCGACCAACGCGCAGGCATGCCGCTGCTGCGTGGCGCGCATGATGGCTACACACGTATCGGCGGAGGGTTGGTACACGAGCGTGCGCTGCTTGTGGGTCCGGATTGGCTGCTTGTGATGGACTGGCTGCACGGGCGCGGAACGCACCGCTGGGTGAGTCGGCTCCACCTGCATCCCGATATTCACGCCGAGTTGCACGAAGGTGGCGTGATGCTGCGGGGACGCGGTGCCGAAGGCGTCTGCACACCCTTCGGCGCATTCACGCTCGACATACGCCAGGGTGAATACTATCCCGCATTCGGTGAACGCTCCGCACGCCCGGTAATCGAGGCCGCCGGAGAGCATGAATTTCCGCATCATTGCGCAATGTTGCTCGCCTTCGGTACGCGCACGCCCGTGGTGGAAATCGATGCACGGGCGGGCGTGTTTGCGATTGATGGGAGAATGGAGGTGAGGAGCGGGCTGTAGGGGGCGGGGGAGAGCGTGAAGGGGTGGGCGGTGAGGGCCAAGAGGGCGGACACATAGGTCCGCCCGTACGGGATCGGGGGGGGGGAATGAAGATGAGGCGGAGGGGAAAGCGCGAGGGGATTTATTTTGCCCCATTGCCTGGATGGGGAGGGGCATGTATATTCGGATACGCCTTCTCCAATACTCGGGTGTTTCACATGGAAACTCAAAACGCGCGGAATCGCGTGCCTCGTACTGTGCGGCGCGAGCCCCTCGTACTTCCTCCCATGCTCTACGGCGCGCAGCGTCGAACGCTCAGTGGACTGGACCCCTGGACGCCTTCGCCCTCCGAGCCGTGGGACGCGCATCGGGCCGCGCATTTATTGCGCCGTGCCACACTACTGCCCACGTGGACTGATGTGCAGTATGCCTTGACGCGCACTCCGGCAGATCTCATCCGCGATCTGATGCGCCCTCTGCCCGATGCGGGAGAACCGGGCACCTGGGTTTCCGAGATTGCGCCGAGGCCAACAACTGTCGACGAGGAAAACGCCTACCGCAGTCAGAACCTTTCAAACATGGATTCATTGCGCGGATGGTTTATCGACCGTTTGGTATCGGAGCAGCGGAGTATTCGTGAGAGCATGGTGCTGTTCTGGCACCGCCACATCACCACGGAAGCGACCGTGGTGCTCATTCCTCAGTTTCTGTTCCTCCAGAATCGTTTGTTCCGCGACCATGCCATGGGAAATTTCCGCGATCTGATGAAAGCCGTGAATCATGACGCGGCCATGTTGCGCTATCTCGACGGCGAGATCAATGTCGGGGGAAATCCCAACGAGAATTACGCTCGTGAACTCATGGAACTGTACACCATGGGAGAGGGGCATTACACCGAGCAAGATATCAAGGAGGCGGCGCGTTGTCTTACCGGGTGGCGACTAGACGAGTTCAGTTCTTTCGACGCGAGCTTCAATCCCCTGTATCACGACAGCGGCAACAAGATTTTCATGGGACGCACCATCGTCGGGCGAACATCGCTCGACGGACGTTTCGAAGGGGACGAGGTGGTGGATATTATCTTCGAGGATCCCGCCGTCGCGCGATTTATCTGTAGGAAGCTGTATCTGGCCTTTGTCTACAATAATCCCGCCGCTGTGGATGGTGATATTGTCGAGGAAATGGCCACGGTGTTCCGCGACAACAACTATGAGATCGCCCCCGTGGTGGAAGCACTACTGTCCAGCCAGCATTTTTTCGACACGGTGAACATCGGTGCGATGATTAAAAGCCCCGCCACGCTGATGGTCGGTCTCGCGCGGCAGCTGGGTATGAATCCTGGTGGCAACCGCATCCATGCGGATATGCGGACGTTGGAGGAATATCTCTTCAATCCTCCCACCGTCGCCGGTTGGGACGGTTATCGCACCTGGGTGAGCACCACCACCTATCCGTACCGCAAGGCCTTCGCCGAGCGCTTTATCACTGGTCAGATGCCTGGAGGCAGCGGGCAGACGCCCATGGACATCGTTGCCTGGGGTAAGCAATTCCCCAGCTACAACGATGCGAACGCCTTGCTCGATTCCATCCTTCTTCTGTTGCTGCCCATGCCCGTGTCGTCGACGCGTCGGGAGTCCTTCCTCCAAAGCTTGCTCGGAGGCGCGCCCGTGTACGAGTGGGACATCGACGCACCGAACGCGGATGCGAATCTCCGCAATCTCCTGGTCCGTATCGTCGCGGCACCGGATTTTCAACTGCATTAACGGAGTGCCCTCATGAAGCGCCGAGATTTCATCCTTCAATCCCTTTACGCTTCCGCAGGAGTCGCATCGGTACCGTTGATCTTCGGAGGGATTCCCGTGCATGCGGGCAGCTATCGTTCGACGCAACCGGGCCTCATGCAGCAGAATGACAACATTCTCGTCGTGATACAGCTTTTCGGCGGGAACGACGGTTTGAACACCTTCGTGCCCTATACCAATTCGCAGTACTATCAGCATCGGCCGACCTTGGGCGTTTCACCCGCGCAGGTTTTACGCATCGCCAATCCCACCATGGGCTTTCATCCGCGCATGACCGGGATGCGTGATTTGTTCAATGCAGGAAAACTGGTGGCGGTGCAAGGTGTCGGATACGAGGAGTCGAACCGCTCGCATTTCCGCTCCGAAAACATTTGGTTGACGGCGTCGGGGGCGAACGAGGTGTTGGACACGGGCTGGCTGGGCCGCTATCTCGAATTCGCAAATCCGACGTTTCCGTTGAATCTTCCCGCCGACCCGTTCGCCGTGCAGATTGGTGGAACCCTCTCGCTGATGCTCCAATCCGACAAGGGCAATATGGGGATCACACTGGCCGATCCCGACACGTTCTTTCGTTTGGGGCGCAATCAGCTCGACGAAGCCGTGGCGGGCGGAACCCCGTATGGTGATGAGTATCTTTTCATCCGGGCGATCAAAGAACAGAGTGATGTTTATTCGCAGCGTATCAACGACGCGTTCAACACTGGACGCAATGTCGGCACCTACGCGAACTCGGGTCTCGCGCAGCAGCTACGCCTCGTGGCGCGCCTGATTTCGGGAGGGCTGCGCTCGAAGGTCTTCATGGTGTATCTCGGCGGTTTCGATACGCACAGCAATCAGGCCAATGCGCATGGCAATCTGCTGCAAACACTGTCCGACGCCGCAGCGCAGTTTACCGCCGATTTGCAGAATCAGGGGCTCTCGCGCAATGTTGTAGGATTGACCGTTTCCGAGTTCGGTCGGCGCACACGCGAGAATGGAAGTCTTGGAACCGATCATGGCGCCGCGGCTGTGCAATTTCTCTTCGGCGAGCCGGTCAACAGCGGCGTGCTTGGCCCTGATCCCGATTTTACCGTGACCGATTCCAGTGGCGATTTGCTGCATGCGTTCGATTACCGACAGATTTACTCCGAATTGCTCGAGCATTGGTTCGAAGTACCGCGTGACGACGTGACACAACTCCTCGGTGGCCGTTTCACACCACTGCCCATCGTTCGGCGCGCCACATCCGTCGCCGTACCTTTCGCGCCCGCCGCGTTCACGCTTCGGCAGAACCACCCGAATCCCTTCCGCGCCGGGGAGCAGACGACGATTCCTTTCACCCTCGGTGCGGCGTCGCGTGTTGAACTACTGCTCTACGATGTACGAGGTGCGATGATCGCGCGAATTGCCGAAGGTTCCTATCCGGCGGGCGTGCACGCGGTGCAACTCCCCGGTTACGGTATCGAGCCGGGTGTGTATTTTTATCAATTGCGCGTGGGGAGCGAACAGGTGACCCGCAGGCTGATCGTGCAGTGATCTCAGCCGCAGAGTTTCGCTACCCTTCCACGTATCACGCTTCCCGTGAGCGAACGATATCCCACGTCGCGGCACGGTGGAAGTTCCCAGACCATCGTTGATTCCCGAGATGATGTTCATGACCTCGCACACCTCTCCTTGCCGTAAACGACGCAAGGGACTACGCGCTCTGATTGTCGCATCGTTCCTGATTGTGCCATTCGCCAACATGTTCTCGCAGGTATCCTGCGATACCGCTCGGGCCTGCCTGGGAAATGCGCTGTTGTTCCCCGGTGGAGAGTTCGACTATGTGGACGTGTTCACTACGCCGACACTGGAACGAATCGCCTCAAGCGGGGCGATGACGGTTTCGTTATGGCTCGATCTTGAACGCCAGGCAGGTGTGTCGCAATACATCGCTGGTGTGTGGGGGCCGCGAACAGATCGCGATGATCAATGGCTCTTGTACGTGGATGAGCAAGACTCCCTGGTGTTCACGGTGAGTAGTGGCTCGACCAGTCTCGGTCCGTTCGACAATACCGTCGCCCGGGCAGGTGTACGATACGGATCCTGGATTCACATCGCGGCGACGTGGGATGCCGCCACCGGCGAGGTGACGTTGTATGTCGACGGACGCCTGATCTCGCGCGTGCGCAACGACGACTATCCCGCGGTGAGCATGCGCCCCACGGTGAGTTATCTTCAGTTGGGTAGTTTCAACGGTCTGACGAACGATCCCGACACACAGCATCCGCTCAAGGGCCGTATGGATGAATTCTGCCTGTATGATCGCGTGTTGGATGTGGACGAATTGCGCTGCGTGATGCGGACCGCCCAGCAGGGAGACGAAAGCGGGCTCATTTTATACTTTCGATTCAACGAGACGATTGGAGACGTGCTTTGCGATGCTTCCGCATTCAGTACGCGAGGGAATCGAAGGGGAGCGCTGCGCTTTGTGCCATCCGATCGAGTGGTACCGCCGTCGATGTTCGCCACGCCGTCCGCGTTCACCTTCCCATTGGGATGCGTCTCGGACACGACACTGACAGTATCACTGGTCGACACATCGTCTTGTGGTGAGCAGGTGACACTGGCGTTGGAAGGGCCGGACGCCGCGGCGTTCACCCTCGGCGCCACGCGTATCACCTTGTTGCGCAATCAGCCCGTGGACATCCCATTAATCGCGCGTTTGCGAATCACTGGAGAGATACACGCCACTGTCGTTGTTCGTCCGCGGAATTCGTGCAATCCACTCGTGACGATTCCCGTCGATATCGTCCGCAATACACAGTTGGGTGTGTCCGCCGGG
>JAMIQH010000036.1:0-3662 GCA_035914695.1 Bacteroidota bacterium
TCGTCGCCGTAACCGGCAATGATTTTCGCGGTGACGTCGCGCACGAAATCCGGGGCCTTCTCGGACACGGTCGGGGGCAGCTCGATCTTGCTGCTGGCCACCGCGGGCACGGGGACTTCATGGAGATTGGCGAGCGTTTGATTCACGGCGTTGTAGTTCATCTGCACGATCTTGTCGCCCTTGCCACCGTAGGTCTTTTTAATCGACGTCTTGATCTTCGCGATCGCATCGTCCTTGGGCAGAATGCCGGAGATTGCGAAGAAGCAGGTCTGCATGATGGTGTTCACGCGGGCGCCCATGCCCGTGGCCTCGGCCACGGAATAGCCGTCGATGATGTAGAACTTCAGCTTTTTATCGATGATCACCTGCTGCACGGCGCGGGGCATTTTGTCCCACACCTCGTCCATTCCGTACGGACTGTTGAGCAGGAACACGCCGCCTTCGACGATGCGCGAGAGCATGTCGTATTTCTCGAGGAAGGTGAACTGATGGCAGGCCACGAAATTCGCCGTCTCGATCAGGTAGGTCGAACGAATGGGCCGCGGACCGAAGCGCAGGTGGGATGTGGTGATCGAGCCCGATTTCTTGGAATCGTACACGAAGTATCCTTGCGCGCTGAAGTCTGTTTCCTCACCGATGATCTTGATGGAGTTTTTGTTCGCACCCACCGTACCGTCGGCGCCCAGGCCGTAGAACATGCCACGGAACACATCGTCCGGCTCCACGCGCCAGTTCGGATCGTAGTCCAGACTGGTGTTGGTCACGTCGTCCTTGATACCCACGGTGAAGTGGTTCTTCGGCGTCGGGGCCGCGAGATTATCAAACACCGCTTTGACCATGGTCGGGGTGAATTCCTTGGACGAAAGGCCGTAGCGGCCGCCCACCACCTTCGGGAAGGAGCCCATCGGGAGCGTGCCTTCGCTCATCGCTTCGGCAAGCGCCGTGATCACGTCCTGATACAGCGGCTCGCCAGCGGCGCCCGGTTCCTTGGTGCGATCCAGCACGGCGATGGACTTGGTGCTCGCGGGCAACGCATTGATGAAATGCTTGACCGAGAAGGGGCGGAACAGACGAACTTTGAGCAAACCGATTTTTTCGCCCTGTTCGAGCAACTTCTCCACGGTTTCCTCGGCTGCGCCGCAACCCGAGCCCATCATCACAATCACGCGTTCGGCATCGGCCGCGCCGACGTAATCGAAGAGATTGTATTGACGGCCCACGATCTTCGCGAAGCGGTCCATGGCATCCTGCACGTGATCCGGACAGGCGGCGTAGAACGGATTCACCGTTTCACGTGCCTGGAAAAACACGTCCGGATTCTGCGCCGTGCCGCGAAGCACCGGTTTCTCGGGACTGAGCGCGCGACGGCGATGCTCGGCGATCAACTCGTCGGGAAGCATCGCATGCATGTCCTCGTCGGTCAATTCCTCGATTTTCATCACTTCATGCGAAATGCGGAAGCCATCGAAGAAATGCACGAAAGGCACGCGAGCATGCAACGTTGCGGACTGCGCTATCAGCGCGGTGTCCATCACCTCCTGCACGGAGTTGGACGCCAGCAGGGCGAAGCCCGTCTGCCGCACGGCCATGATGTCGCTGTGGTCGCCGAAAATGGATAGCGCGTGCGCGGCCACCGTGCGTGCCGACACGTGGAACACGGTGGACGTGAGTTCACCGGCGATTTTGTACATGTTGGGAATCATCAGCAGCAGACCCTGCGACGCGGTGAACGTCGTGGTCAGGGATCCGGTCTGCAAGGCGCCATGCACGGCACCCGACGCGCCGCCTTCGCTCTGCAGCTCCGCAACCACAGGCACGGTGCCCCAGATGTTGCGTTGCCCCACGGCCGACCAGGCGTCGGCCCATTCGCCCATGTTGGAGCTTGGGGTGATCGGGTAAATGGCGCATACTTCATTCGTTTTGTGAGCGACGAAAGCGGCGGCTTCGTTGCCGTCGATCATCACTTTGTTCCGATTGCTCATACGGTACCTCAGTGTATCAGGTCAGTGTGACATCCATGTCGAAATGCAGGGCGTTTTTGCCGGCAGGCAGTGAGAAACGCACGGTTGCGGGCGTCGGAGGGGAAAGGTCGGGATGCGAATGCTGCTCATCCTTTCTGTTCGTCGGGCGAACGCTTGACCCGCGATGGTTGGCGGTGTGGCTCCATCCCTTGCAGGGATGCAACCCCGCGTGCCGCGTGGACTGTTCGAGTGGCGAAACCGCGGCTTGTCTGCTTCCATCGCGCGAAGGTGCTTGGTGTTCTGCGGATATACGGATAGCACAGTCCAGTACAAAAAGTACGGGATTTCCCGATGAGAAAAAAACGCTGCCGTTTCATTATTCAACACAAACCGGAAATTCGCCCAAAATGCCACGTTTTCCCCGCCGATGAAGAGAAAAATTCTTGCCATTGGCAAGGAAAGCCGCGGGCACGTTCGCGTTCGTGTCGACCCCGATCATTTTCTCGCGTTTCAAACAATGGAAAACACAGCGAGGACACCATGGAAATGATGTCCTCGCCGCTGATTCGTGCTATGGAGAACTACGTCAACGCTCGCGTCGCTCGCGCAGCCGCTTGCCAAATTCGCGCGTGCGCTCGCCGCGCTGTTCGTTCCATTTCGCGCGCTGCTCGGGAGTGAGCACCTTCATTGCTTCGGCGCGCATGTCGAACAGGGTCAGACGCATCCGCTGCTCGATGTCCGCCATCTCCTTGCCGGCCCTTTCGTACGCGGCGCGGTCGGGATTGTCGGTGTCCATGATGTCGCGCAGTTCGAGCCGCTTCTTCTGCATGTCTGCCCTCAAATCGATGAGCTGCGTGCGGTAGGGCTTGACGGCGCTTTTCAATGCGGCTTTCTGTTCGGCGCTCAGGTTCAATTTTTCGATACCCGGCATCCCGCCGCGGTCTCCGCGTCCCTCCGGTTGCGCCGACGTCGCACCCGCGAGGAGCAGCACGGAGAGTAGGGTGAGAAGTATTCTGTTCATGACGTGCTTCCTTGTCTGTCGATTGGGGATGTGATAGTTTTGGGAGTAGGACACAGCGGGCATGCTGGCGGTTTAACCATGTGCCCGACACCCCGGCTTCTCCATCTTGCAGCAATCGCATCCGTGACAGCATCCACCCCTCGGAATCCCTCCGAAACACAACGCCCCCGATCCGTCTTCACGCTCGTCCTCGTGCTGACCCTGCTAGCAGCGGGCCTGTACGGCTACACGCAGTACCTCGTGACGTATCGCGTGGAAGTGGAGGTGAGTCCGCCCGTGCTTGCGGCGGAACCGGATGCGAAAGCCACCATCCATGCCTATGGTGTGGGACGCGCGGGTGCGCGCGTGCCCTGGTCCACGCGCGCCATTCGTTGCGAGTTGCTGCAGGGCGCGGCGCTGGTCGACCTGCGCTACGCCGCCGACAGCAGCGCGGTAACGATCATCTCTCGAGGTGATGCGGGCGTGGTGGAATTGCGGGTGTTTGCGCAAGACTGGCCCTTCCCGCTGTTTGTATCCCTTTCCATCGAACCATCACTCGCGATGCTCGCCATCGCAGCAAGGACGTCACCCGTATCATGAATACCATCTCCATCATTTTCACCGGCGGCACCATTTCCATGACTATCGATCCTGTCACCGGCGGCGCCGTGCCGTCGCTGACAGGGGACCAAATCCTCGGT
>JAMIQH010000037.1:0-13639 GCA_035914695.1 Bacteroidota bacterium
CGCTCACCGCCGGGCCCCCACAGCGGCCCCTGCGCGGCAACATAGACGATGCGCGAGTCATTGGGATCGATGAGAATTTTCCCGATGTGTTCGGAGGATTTCAGGCCCATGTTCGTCCAGCTCGCGCCGCCATCGGACGAACGGTACACGCCGTCGCCCCAGGCCACGCTGCGTTGGCTGTTGTTCTCGCCGCTGCCCACCCACACGACATGCGGATTGTTGGGATCGAGCGTGATGCAGCCGATGGAGTAGCTGTTCTGACTGTCGAAGATGGGCTCGAAGGTGATGCCGTCGTTGGTGGTCTTCCACACTCCGCCGCTGGCCACCGCCACGTAGTACTCGGCGGGATTGCGCGGATTCACCGCCAGATCGCCGATGCGTCCGGACGGCAACGCCGGTCCCACGGCGCGGAATTTCATCCCGGACAGCGTGGAACTTGTGAGTCCTTCGTCCTTTTTTTTCTCGGCTCCCTTTCCTTTCGCCTGGGAAAAGGCCGGCGTGATGGTGAGCGTGAGGAGCAGCAGGAGCAGCGGCATCGACGGGCGGGATTGAATCATGGGAACACCGATATGGATGGAGGAAGTCTCTCGACAGCTGTCGATGGCAACAATATCCGGAATTTCGGGCAGGATTGCCATGTTGCGCCGCGCGCCGCGTGACCGGTACCACGATTCATCCGCTTTGTTCCATAGAAAAGGGCGCCGTGCGGCGCCCTGAGGTTTCCGGTATTCGAACCCGTTCGTTTACGCGTGTGCCATGAACTCGCGAATACCGCGGGCGATGCCATGCGCGTCGAGTCCGAAATGCTCGTAGAGTCCCGTCGGCGAACCCGAGCGCCCGTACGTGGTCATGCCGATGCGCTTCATGCGCGTGGGCTGATGCTCGGCCAAGGTCTCGGCGATAGCTCCGCCGAGGCCGCCAACGATGCTGTGATCCTCGACAGTGATCACGCGCCCCGTTTCACGCGCGGCCTTCACCACGGCTTCCACATCGAGGGGTGCGATGGTATGAATGTTCACCACGCGCAGATCGACGCCCTCCTGCGCGAGCATGTCGGCCGCCAGCAGCGTGCCATGCACCACGCCGCCGGTGCAGAACACCACGGCGTCGGCGCCATCGCGCAACACGTCGGCCTTGCCGAAGTGGAATTCGTAGCTGTCGTCGTGAACGTCGGCCACGTTCTGCCGGGTCAGGCGCAGGAACGCGGGTCCATGATAATCGGCCAGGAAGCGCACCGCCGCCCGGGCTTCGCGGTCATCGGCCGGCTGAATGATGGCCATGTTCGGGAGTGTGCGCATGAGCGCGATATCCTCCAGCGCCATCTGGCTGTAGCCGTCCTCGCCGATGGCCACGCCGCAATGCGTGCCGACGATGGTCACATTGGCTTCGCTGTAGCCGACGCTCATGCGGATGACTTCGAAGCGACCCACGACAAAGGTGGAAAAGGAACAAATGAACGGCGTTTTCCCGCAGAGCGCCATGCCCGCGGCGGCACCGATCATGTTGTGCTCCTGTATGCCCATTTCAAAAAAACGCTCGGGATAACGCGCGGCGAAAAGCTGCGACTGCGTGGACTTCGACAGGTCGGCGTCGAACACCACGATGGAGGGATGCGTGGCGCCCAGCTCCGCGAGCTGTTCGCCAAAGGAAACGCGAGTTGCTTTGCCCATGTCCAATCCTCCCTATGCCAGCAACGTGTGAAGTTCGTCTATCGCGGCGCGCGCTTCGGCATCGCCGGGCGCCTTGCCATGCCATTCGGTGGGATGCTCCATAAAGGACACGCCCTTCCCTTTCACTGTATGCGCGATGATGAAATGCGGCTTGCCCTCGCGCTTCCGCGCCTCGGTCAACGCCTCGTCGATGGCGGCGATGTCGTGGCCGTCGATTTCCTGCACCTCCCAATTGAAAGCACGCAACTTGTCGGCCAGCGGTTCGAGATTGATGATCTCGTTCGTGGGCCCGTCGATCTGTCCCTTGTTGTAATCGAGAATCACAATCAAATTGTCCACCTTGTACATGGCGGCCGAGAGCAGTGCTTCCCACACCTGCCCTTCCTGCATTTCGCCATCACCCAGCACGCAATACACATTGTAGTCCAAGGCATCGAGCTTCGCGGCCATGGCCATGCCCTGGGCGATGCTCAAACCCTGTCCAAGCGAACCCGTGCTGGCCTCGACGGCGGGAAAAGTGGCGTTGTGCGGGTGCCCCTGCAGGCGGCTGCCCAGCGTGCGCAGCGACAGCAATTCCTCGTGCGGAATCACTCCGGCGCGCGCCAGCACCGCGTACAGCGCGGGCACGCCGTGCCCCTTGCTGAGCACGAGTCGATGCCTGTCGGGCGCGTCCACGTTGTCGGCGTTGCGGCCGATGTGCTTGAGCACGGCCACGGTGAGTATGTCGATGAGGGAAAGCGATCCCCCGGGATGCCCCGAACCCGCGGCGTGCAACATCTGAATGATGTCCACGCGCATTTCATTGGCAGCCCGCTGCATGGCGGAAGTGGAAAGATCCATGAAAGCGTGTGAGCGTTTATCGGTGAACGAAAAGGATTGGCTTCAACCTTCGAGCAGTTGCTCGTCGATGTCGATTTCGAGGCGCAGCATGGCCGAGCTGAGCGTCTTGCCCTGAGCGTCGTTTTTCAGCGACACGGTGCCGCCGCCACCCAGGGTGTTGTGGAGAATGAAATTCAGCGCGCCGATGTTCGGCAATTCGTAACGGTCGACGTCGCCGAGGCAAATGCCCTCAAAGTGTTTCTTTACCACTTCGGGCGTAAGTTCTTGCACGAGAACGGGATAGAAGCGATCCTCGCGAGCGATCACCCCCACATTACCGGCATCGCCCTTGTCGCCCGAACGGGCATGGGCAATTTCAATCAGGCGTATGCGTTTCCTGCCCATCAGTTTTCCTCCACGAGCACGGTGGGTGTCACGGCGGTTTTGGGAATCAGCGCCGGCCAGTATGCGATCACATCGCTGGGCTTGGGACGCCCGCCGGCAAAACCGGTGACGGAAGGCGGACCGGTGAGAATGAGCGGGGCGAGTTCCTGTCCGAAGCGCGCCACATGCCCCTTGTCCTTGCCACGCACGCCAGTGCGCAATACCACCTCGTTGATCTCATCGGGAATCGTGGCGAGCGGACCGAAGCAGGAATCGAGGCCGAGGAATTCACTGCGAATTTCATCAAACACGCAGCCCAGATCGGCCAGCCGCGTGCGCAGAATCGCGTCCGCGGCCCGAGCCTTCTCCAGCGCGTCGGGCCAGGCGTAGGTCAACGTGCCGAAGGCCGCGTAGCCATCGTGATACGAAGCCGAAACTTTGTAAAAAGGTGTGGCCGGGCGACCCTTGATATCGCTCACAAGCACGCGGTTGCTGCCATCGGGGCGCAGGCGTATGCTGGTGAAATCCGCGATGCAATCGGGCGTGATGTACTCGCGCGGATCGCCGATTTCGTAGAGCAATTGCTCCTTCACCGTGGCCAAGGAGACGAGGCCGCCGGTATTTTCATGCTTGGTAATGACCACGCTGCCATCGGGCGAGGCCTCGGCAATGGGAAAACCGATGTGCGCGAGATCGGGGACGGACTTCCAGTCTCCCAGGAAATTGCCGCCCGAGCTTTGCCCGCCGCATTCGAGAATATGGCCCGCCACGGTTCCGGCGGCCATTTTGTCCCAATCGTCGGCGGCCCAGCCGAATTCGTGAATCATGGGTGCGAGTGTGAGACCCGTGTCGGTGGTGCGCCCGGTAATCACGATCTGCGCGCCCTGGCGCAGCGCTTCCACGATGGGGAAGGCCCCGAAATACACGTTGGCGGACACCAGGCGCTCGCGTATCGCGGCGAAATCGGCGCCGTTTTCCATATTCCGCAACTCGATGCCCTGCGAGGCGAGCGCGTCGATGGAATCGAGGATGTCATCGCCCAGCACCACACCCACACGCAAACCACGGATGCCCTGCTTCTCGGCTTCGCGGAATATCGCGTCGCGGCAGGCGATGGGATTCACTCCCCCGCCATTGGTGATGACGCGGATGTTCTTTTCCATGATGTGGGGAAGCATGCGGGCGATTTGCCCGGGCAAATCACGCGCGTAGCCCAGCGAAGGATCGCGCAATTTCTGCTTTTGCATGATGGACATGGTGACCTCGGCGAGGAAATCCATCATGACATAGTCGACCGGTCCCCGGGTAACCTGATGATACGGTGCGTCGATCAGGTCGCCCCAAAAGCCCTGTCCACTGGCGATACGTATGGTGGTGCTCACGTGTATTCGTTCGAGAGGGTGGTGAGTGCGGCTTGCCTGCCTGCCGCGTCTGCCTCAAAACGCGACAATAAGGAATGTAACATGCAAGTCGTTATGAAACAACGCCAAATGCGCCACCATCCCGTATCATGGGGCCCGCGGCACATCGGATGCGGCCAAAAAAACGCGCGATTGTCAGCAGTGGACCGCGCCAGCGAGCGATTTCCCGATACACCTCCGTCACGGGTAAGAGCAGGGCGATACACCGCTGCACATGACATGGTCTCCGACGCGTCGCCCAGTTTTCGTCAGGTTGAGCGACGCACCGCAAGACGATGGCTAGGTACGACTCGAACCCTGGTCGGTGCGGAGTCGAAACCTCATCGAACGATCTGTCTCGATGGGATCGGTAACGTTCGCGATCCTTCGACACCGGGCCTGAGCCACGTACTCGGAAGCACGCACTAACTTTCTCGCAGGCCCGTCGCTGCACATGACATGGTTTCTTAGTCGGTTTCCGATCTGTCGTCACGCTGAGCGACGAGCCCGCGGCAAGGATGATCGGTGAGAGAAGATCTTGGTTCGGGCTCGGAGTCGAAGCGTCATGCAATTGGCTATCGACACTTCGACTCCGCGCCGCACTAAAATGGTACTATTACGTAGATACGTGCTCGGCGCTGCGCTCAGTGTGACGAAGCTTTGTCATGCACGTTCCAAACCGGCGTAAACGCTGGTGGATTGACTCCGACCGGAGCGCTACTTCAGCAGCGCGGCCTCGATCGGGCTTTTCAGCGCGATCACGCTGTCCGCGAGCGCGTTGGGAATGGTCATCGAGAGCACATACTGACGAATGCTCCACACGTCCGCATGGCGTTGCAGCACGCCCGATCCACGGCAGATGCTCATCTGCGTATCGAGCAATTCATCGAACCACGCCGTGCCACCGTCCTCGGTGAAGACGATATGCCGTTCGATGGAAGTGAACGTCCAAGCCCTGCCGCGATCGAAATACGGCTTCGCGTAAGCCATGAACGCGCGTTTGTCCCAGCGCTCGGTGGCGTCGGTGCCGAGGAATACGGCGTCCTCGTCGAAGCAGCGGAAATAGGCATCGAAATCCGCGCGCGCCGCGGCGGCATTCATGCTGTCGAGCACCGCGGCGACTTCCGCAGCGGCATCGCCACTGCGTGTTGCCTCGCGCCCACAGGAAGCGAGGAGCAGGATTGCGGAAATCAATATCATCGATGCAACGGAATATTTCCCGAAACCCCTCATCGCGCCTCCTTGTGTGTGATTCATTGGACAGAAGGCAATGTAGCACACTCGCGGCGAAAGAAGAATCCGCAATAACGGCAACCGTCACGCCCGGCGCTACGCACCCCGGAGCCACGGCATGATTCGGCAAGCCACCACCGCCTTCGCTCTCCTACCGCGCCCGCCCCTCGGCGATGCTCTGGAAGGTGATCTGGAGTTTCTGCGAAAGCGCATCATCGGGATTGGACTGCATGAAGCTTCTCGCGCTCGCCCACTGCTCCTCGGCACGATCCGCCTCGCCGCTATTCCATGCGACCATGCCGCGCACGAAGGATTCCGCCGCGGCATGCTTCCCTGCGTTCCAGGCGGAGTTGCCGGACCACTGTTTCCGCACGCTTTCGAGCACACTCGCACTTTCATCGGTGTTTTTCAGCGCGCCGGCGCAATACACCGCGTCGCCGTACACGCGGTCCATTCCGCGCTCCTCGAGTGTCACGACATGTTCAATGAAGAACACGGCATCGTCGCCCTTCCTGCCCACCGGACGAATGAGCAAATACACTCCCTGCCCCGCCACACTGCGTTCGAACAGGATGCTCTTCACACGCCGATCGATGGGCATCCAGAGACTGAGGCCACCCTGCGTCACCTCCACCTCGTCGCGCGATTCCACGATGCGGCCGCCATCCGCCACCATGCCTTTCCACAGCGACAGCGCCGCGCGATGCTCGTCCGACACCGTACGCACGCGATGCGTGACGGTGGCGAACACGAAGCGGTGCAGATCTCCTCCGTCGAAGAACTGTTCGCTTGCCAGAAGCTGCTTCGTCAACTGTGCCAGCGAGGCGCGTTCGTTTTCGAGTCTGATGCTTTCATACGTCGTGCCTTGCGCCAGCACGCTTGCGGCGCAGAGCAACAGCAACAGCGTCGTCACTCCTCTCGTCCTCATTTCACACCTCCATATCCTGTTATGGTGTACGTGGATGACTCAGCATGGAACATCGGCTTCGCTGCCCCGATGGCCGGGACATGGGTGCCGTGTGATCTCTTCGCGCAACATTTGTGTGCACATATGCACAGCGGGGCAGTGCCTTGCGGCCTGCGATCGTTGCCATGGTACACGAGGGTGTGTCGCGGAGGGAGCTAAGGCGGCAAGTTACGGGTTTGTCTATCGGAAATCAAGTTATGCGCGAACTGCTGCCGTCTCCTTGTACAGTCATGGCGCGCATGCCCTGAACGACGTATCAGCGCGTTGGCAGTCGACTGTCAAATACAAACTTCTCCGGCGGGCCGATGCCGAGGCGCTGGGCGTCGGGATGGCGGGGATTCATCAGATATATCCGCTCCGCCGGGATGACGGCACTGGGAACGGCGAGCAGCACCGAGTGGTGCTCCTCGCACCACCGCGTCCCCAGCGCACGCGTGGACGCGGATGCAGGTTGCGCTTGCCAATCCCGCGGGAGTTCGTTCTCCGGGAGTTGCATGCACAGCGACGCATCGGATGTCAGCGGAATGCAGCGGTATTGCCCCAGCAAGGCGGCATTGCCGAGGTGTACCAGCATTTCGAGCGCCGCCAGCGACCGCGTTGCGGCGGTGTACACCATCGGAACGCCACGTTCATTCCAGCGCCCGGGATGGCGCGCCGCACCTTCACCATCAAAGGCTCCCTCCGTGAAGCGCTCGGCGACAATGCGCCAGGTGGTGAGTATCACGAAAACACTCCGTGCTCCATACGCCCAAGCATGTCCTCCACCTCGCGCGCTCCCAGCTCCGTCGACGCATGCAGCAGTGGTGCGGTGTTGTGCAGCGACGGCAGTGCCGCGAGCATCCAGCGACGCGCGTCGACATCGCTACCGAGAACTGCGACCGCCCGATCAAACAATGCCGCGACACGGTAGAGGCGCTCGGATTCCTCGAAGGACAATCGACCCTCCATTTTTCGTCGCGCCAGCGTCCTCGCGGCTATGCCCGTCACCTCGGCGAGCAAACCCTGCGTTACTTCAAGCAACACACACAGTCGCTGGAAGGCCGTAAATGGCAGGCCGCGCCGGAGAATGGCTATAACCGCGCGTGTGTCCTTGCTCCGCAACCCCAGCGCGCCGCCGAGCGCGGTTTTGGTCGATAGCCGCGCGGCCGCCGCCTTGTTCGAAGTGGACACGCGTACGAGCGTCGTATCAGCCGTGTAGGACGATCCGGCCTCCCTCACTTTCGCTGTGTCCGCGGCGCTTCGCTTCCCCACACCTCGCTGTTCTTTTCCATCCATGTCCTCTCCTTATGCCATGTTGCAGTATATAATACGCCATCTGGCACTCTCCCGCAATCCCATTTTCCATCACTCGCGCGCCACCAGGGAGCTTCCCGACTGCGTGTCGATGATCACCTGCCTACGGCGCAATGCTTCACGCCTCGCTCCGCGTTCCGAAGGCCGGAGCGGAATGTCGTTCGAGGACAAGTTCCTCCTCCACCCCCAGTGCGCGGACGAAGTGTTCGTCATGCGAGACCAGCAGCATCGTCCCTTCGTAATCGCGAATGGCGTCGAGGAGAATGTCCGCATTGCGCATGTCCAGATTGTTCGTGGGCTCGTCGAGCACGAACACATCGGGCGCCTTCGCGGCGATCATCATGCAGCAGAGCAGCAGCCGCATGCGCTCGCCACCACTGAGCGTGGCGCAATCCTTGTCTACACGCGAAACATCGAAGAGGAAGCGGTTGAGGATGATGCGCAGTTCGTGCTCGGGCAGTTGCGTGTGGTTGAAACTCCGCGCCTGTTCGAACACCGTGCGACCGGGGCGAATCAGCGAGTAATCCTGATCGATGTACACCGAGCGCAGCGGAGCGCGATGCAGCTCACCCTCGGATGCGGCGAGTTCGCCCAGCAAGAGACGGATGAGCGTGGTTTTTCCGCTGCCATTCGCGCCACGGATGCGCAACCGTTGCCCGCTGCGCACGCGCAGCGACACGGGCTGTGCCCACAGCGGCCGTCCGTCGATGAAGTAATTGATGTCCGCCGCGTCGATGAGGATTTTTCCACGATGCAGATTGGAAGAAGCGAAATCGAGTTTCATCGTGCCAGCTACGGGAAGCTGCTCACGCGTGCGTGCCACCTCCCCGCGCAGCGTGTCCAGACGACCGCTGTGGGCTTCCTTCATGCGGCGCGTGCTGGCCTCCGCCGTATCCTTGAGCTTTTTCATGGCGATGCGCGGTACACCGGAACGCTGCTTGCGGACCTTGCCGCGTGCGTCCTGTTTGTTCTTGCTTTCGAGCGCCTCGCGCATACCGCGTTCTTCCCGCTTCAGTATGTGTTCTTTTGCGCGGAGCGCCTCCCGCAAGGCGTTCTCGTGCAGGGCTTTTTGTTCGCAATAGAAATCGAAACCGCCCCCATACACCGAGATGCCGCGCTCGTGCAATTCGTAGACGCGGTCGACCAGATCGAGCAAACCGCGGTCGTGGGAAACGAGCAACAGCGTCCCCGTGAAATGCTCTATCCACGCGCGCAGCAAGGCGCGGCCACCGGCGTCGAGATGATTGCCGGGTTCGTCCATCAGCACGATGGCGGGTTGATGAATGTCGAGACCCGCGAGGAAGACGCGGGTTTTCTCGCCGCCACTCAGTGTCGACAGAGGAGCATCGAGATCCACAGTGCCGATGCCCCACTGCGTGAGGGCGTCGCGGCAGCGCTCTTCCAGCAACCAGTCGTCGTCGAGCTGTTCCAGGAGTGTCTCGTCCGCTTCACCGGCGAGAATGCGCCGCAGCGCTTCGCGTTTCCGTTCGACACGCAATGCCTCGGCCACACTCCCGCCATCGTACTGGCCGAAATGTTGCGGCACGAGATACGGCGCGGTGGACGCGCGCACCGCACCGCGCGTGGCGAAGAGTTCGCCCGCGAGAATGCGCAACAATGTGGATTTGCCCGTACCGTTGTCGCCGATCAGGGCGCAACGTGCGCGCACATCGAAGGCGACATCAAGGTCGTCGAAGAGGACGGATTTGTCGGGATGTTTGTAATGGAGATGATGCAGTGCCAGCATACGTACCTTCGCGAGAAGTGAGAGGGAATGGTTGTGCGAGGGTGTATGCTGTTTTCATCGGACTGCCGTGGAAGCGTGGAAATGGGAGAATGCGTGTCGTGAGGTCTGGTGAATGCTGTATACCGGACAAGATAGACGATACGCTGCTTGCGGGCAAATGTTGCGCGATTCCCCATGCACGAATCGGGCCGAGGGAGCATCCGCCGCGTGCTGAGGATCGGCGCGTTGCGGAGCACTGCGGAACCACCTGTCACGACGGAAATGCCTGTCAGACGGAAATACCTGTCAGACGGAAATACCGTTGCAGCCCATTGCCTTTGTCGCCGGGGATGTGTAACATGCCGCCACACTACCCTGTTCGCGCTTTGACGTCGGGCGGCGCGCGGTCGCCGTGCGGATTCCCGATCGGACTTTCCCACGACATACGTTCACCAGCAAGCGCAGTGGAGGATCCCATGCCTGTTCAACGGCTCAAGGACTTTCTCGACAGCCACGCCGTGCGGTACGTGGTCATCACACACTCTCCGGCATTCACCGCGCAGGAAATCGCGGCGCACGCGCACATCCCCGGAAAGGAATTGGCGAAAACCGTCATGGTGAACATTGATGGCGCCATGGCGATGGCGGTGCTCCCCGCCTCGTTCAATGTGGATTTCGCCTCCATGGAGAATGAACTCGGGGCGATACGCGTGGAACTCGCCACCGAGAACGAGTTTCGCGATCTCTTCCCGCAATGCGAGCTGGGAGCCATGCCTCCGTTCGGCAATCTGTACGGGATGCCGGTGTATGTGGCCCGGAAACTCGCGGAGGACGAAACCATCGCCTTCAACGCCGGGACGCACCGCGAACTGGTGCGTCTCGCCTACAAGGACTTCGAGCGGCTGGTGCAACCGCGGGTCATCACCTTCGCGGCGAAGCCGCCGATGTAAGCTGCTCCGCTGAGAAGCGCGCATGGGCGTCACCCAGCGGGCAGGACTCAACCGATCACGCCAACAACGAACGCGGCGCCCTCCCGGGTGGGAGGGCGCCGCGTATTTTCGGAAGCGTAACGCTTATTTGTTCGCGCTCATGAATTCTTCCATGAACTTCGCCAGCGCTTCCACGCTTTCGATGGGACAGGCGTTGTAAATGGACGCGCGGCAACCGCCAACCGAGCGATGGCCCTTGAGGCCGAACATCCGCTGCTTTTTGGCTTCACCGATGAACTTCTCCTCGAGTTCCTCGCTCGGCAGGCGGAAGGTCACGTTCATGAGCGAGCGATCTTCCTTGTCCACCACCGTGCCTTTGTAGAATTCGGGATAGGCGTCGAACAGATCATACAGCAAGGCCGCCTTCTTCTCGTTGAGTTCCTGCACGGCGGCGAGACCGCCCATGCCCTTGATCCACTTCAGCGTCTGACCCACGACGAAGATGGGGAACACCGGTGGCGTATTGTAGAGGGATTCCTTGCTGACGTGGATTTTATAGCGCAGCATGGTGGGGATGCCGTCCTTGGCTTTTTCCTCCACCCAGGCCTTTTTCACCACAACGATGGTCACGCCGGCGGGTCCGAGGTTCTTCTGCGCGCCCGCGTAAATCAGACTGAATTTCGAATAATCGTACACGCGGCTCAGCATGTCCGACGACATATCGCAGACGAGGGGCACGGCGCCGACATCGGGAATGTGCTTGTACTCGGTGCCGTAAATGGTGTTGTTGGACGTGTAATGCGCGTAGTCGGCATCACCGGAGAACACAACGTTCTTCGGAATGTGATTGAACTGCTCGGGCTCGGAGGAGGCGACAACATTGACCGTGCCGAACATCTTGGCTTCTTTGATCGCCTTGGTCGACCACTCGCCTGTGTTGATGTAATCCGCTTTGTTGTGCAGGAAATTCATCGGGAGCATGGCGAACTGCGTGCTGGCGCCACCACCGACGAAGAGCACCGCGTACTCGTCGGCCGACAGTCCCATGAGTTCCAGCATGTCCCGCTGGGCATCCTGAATCACCGCGTCGAACTCCTTCGAGCGATGGCTGATTTCCATGATCGACATCCCGAGCCCCGCGAAATCATAGGCAGCATCCCTTGCCGCTTCGACGACTGGCACAGGAAGCACCGCCGGACCGGCGAAGAAATTGTGAGCGCGCGTAGCCATGAGTTACTCCTCTTGTGTTATGCAATTCTACCAGCACGATACCGCCACTCGCGATACCGTCTCGAAACTTACGGGGATATTCGGTAATGAGCAATCGCGGGAGCGGCTGGCGCGGGCTGGCTGAGTACGTGATACATTCGCGGAGAGCGCAGAGAGCGCAGAGAGCGCAGAGGAATGTTTGAGGTTGCTTCCCGCTCGATCCTTCGTACCGCGGCAATTGAGTCAACGCAACGGCTCGCAAAGCCGCGATTCCTCCGGGACCTCGGTGTTCGCGAAGCGCTCAGTGTCCTCTTTGCTCCACAATTCCTCCTTACCCTCATCTCCTCTTTACTCATTCTTCACCGTGTTCGCGAAGACCACTGCTTACTCTGGTACCCAATTGTTTTTCCCCGGCCCCGGCGATATATTTCAAAGAATGTGGTGCGACGCATGAACGCTGAAGTCCTTTCGATAGGCGACGAACTTCTCATCGGCCAGGTGATCAACAGCAATGCCGCCTGGATAGGCGAACAGCTCGCCCGCATCGGTATTTCCGTCGGCCGTATGACGACGGTGGGAGACGCTCTCGACGATATCCTCCAGGCATTCGAACGCGCGCGCAGCGAATTCGCGGTGGTGATCGTGACCGGCGGTCTGGGGCCGACGCACGACGACCGCACGCGCGAAGCGGTGCTGCGTTTTTTCCATACCGACCTCCGCTTGGATGACGATGCGCTGACGGATATCGAACGCTTTTTCGCCGAAAGGAAACGTCCCCTGTCCGACCGAAACCGCGACCAGGCCATGGTGCCGTCTCTCGCCCGCACGCTGCGCAACAAACGCGGCACCGCTCCCGGCTATCACATCAGCGACGATCGCGGGCAGTTCTTCGTGCTCCCCGGCGTGCCCACCGAAATGAAGGGCATGATGGAACGGGACATTCTCCCGCTCCTGGCCTCCGAAGCTCCCACACCCCGGGCAGTCAGCACGCTGCTCAGCACCGGTATCCCCGAATCCACACTGGCGGACACACTCGAAGGCATCGATTCGCTGTTGCCCGACACGGCGGTGGCCTTTCTGCCTTCCCTGCACGGCGTGCGACTGCGTCTCACTGCTACGCGCAACACTGCCGAAGCCGCCCGGCACGCGGTGGATACGCTCGCGGACTTCGTCCTCACCCGCGTGGGTGAACACGTGTACGGTCGCGATGCCGAGACCATGGAACAAGTACTCGTCGCTCTGCTGCGCGCTGAAGGGAAATTGCTGGCGGTGGCGGAGTCCTGCACCGGCGGCCTGATCACCGACCGCCTGACCAACGTGCCCGGCTGCAGCGATTGCTTCGAGCGCGGCGTGGTGGCCTACAGCAATCGCTGCAAAAGCGACATGCTGGGCGTGCCTCCCCTGCTGATCGCCGAACATGGAGCAGTGAGTCGCGAGGTGGCCGAAGCCATGGCCGAAGGCGTGCGGCTGCGCGCCGGTACCGACATCGGCCTCTCCACCACGGGTATCGCCGGCCCCGCGGGGGGTTCCGATGAAAAACCCGTCGGTCTGGTGTGGATCGGCATCAGCAGTCCCGAGGGCACCGAAGCCCGCGCCTTCCACTTCGGCACGGATCGCCTCACGGTGAAAGCCCGCGCGGCACAAGCGGCCCTCGACGCGGTGCGGCGCCTGCTGCTGCACCTCCCCCTGTTTTCGACACAGTAAACGCGGAATCCCATGACCATCAAACATCACATCATCGACGAATTCGGCTTCGACCGCATGATTTCCCGTCTCGTGCATGAAATCCTCGAACGGAATCAGGGCATGGGCGATCTGGCCGTCATCGGTCTCCGCACCCGCGGCGAATTCGTGGCGCGCCGCCTCGCCGAGCGCATCGCGCATATCGAAGGCGAAGCCCCGCCACTCGGCGTGCTGGACGTGACCCTGTACCGCGACGACCTGCGGCAACACCTGCGCCAACCCGAAGTGCGCGCCACCGACATCCTCTTCGACATCACGGATAAAAA
>JAMIQH010000038.1:0-4129 GCA_035914695.1 Bacteroidota bacterium
GCCCGACCTCCGCGGCGAAAAGCAAGGTGATGCTGCTGTAATACACCCAGATGGCTGTGGCCACAATCACGGCATAAGGTCCGTACACGGTGCCGATGCTCCAGAGATTGGCCAGATAGTACGCGAATACTGCCTTCGCAATGCCCCACAACAAGGCCGCAACCAAGCTGGCGATCACGATCACCCGGAAGCGCTGCCGCCTGTCGGGCACGAGCGTGAACACGATGATGAACAGGAAAAAACTCAGCAGAAATACGCTTGCCGTGTTCACCACGCCATCGAACACCCAGGAGTGCAGGCGCATGCCAAAGACGTCCTCTCCCAATCCCCGCAACAGCGAGGATGCGTACATGAATGTGGTGATCAGCACCATGGCAATGCCGACCACCGAGAGCATGGCGAAATCCCGCAGCTTGGAGGCGAAAATGTTCCGCGTGTCTTCGATGTGGAAGATGCGGCCGAACACCGTGCGCAACGCGCCGAACAACGCACTGCTCGTCCAGATCAATCCGATGCCGCCGAGTATACCGGCGAGCTTCGAACCCTGCACGAATTCGCGGATGATGCTCACGGTGATGTCGCGGAGTTGATCCCGCTGGTAGGGAAAAAGATCGAGCTGTCGGATGGATTTTTCCACCATGACAATCGCGTCGTCGGTGCCGAGGTAAAAGCCCAGCACCCAGAACACCAGCAGCAGCAGGGGGATGAAACACAGCAGCGCGTTGAAGCTGAGCGCCGCGGCGGAGAGGAAGATGTGATTTTGCTCCATGCGCTCGACAATGCGCACCAGGTACATGAAGATGTCGCGCACCCAGTTCAGCAACAGGAAATCGCGCGCCATGGGTAGCGCGCGATTCCACAATCGTCGCAGCGCGCCGGCCATCACTCCGCGTCGAGCAGTGTCGGCAGGGCCTGTGTGAACGCCTCGCGCAAGGTATCGACGGCGATGTCGATATCGTCGTTGACGCGCAGGCGATCGCCTCCGGTGAGACCCAGTGTCGCGATGTCGAGTTCATGCTCACGTGCGAGCTCGATGACGCGCGCCGCTTGCGCCTCGGCGCAACTCAGCACCACCCGCCCCTGGGCTTCGCCGAAGTACAATGCGTCGCGGCGCAGCTCGTTCGCTTCGACGCTGATGCTTGCTCCGATGTCCGCGCCTTCCAGCATGCAGCACTCGGCCAGACACACGGCCAGTCCGCCGTCGGACACATCATGCGCGCTGCGCAGCAAGCCTTCGCGTATCGCCGCCAGCAGGAAGCGCTGCACGCGCAACTCTTCCTCGAGATCGATCCACGGCGCATCGCCGGCAACAATGCCGTGATGCGTTGCGAGGTACTCGCTTCCGTTGATGTCGTTGCGCGATTGGCCAAGCAGCAGCACCGTATCGCCGTCTCCCCGGAACGAAGCCGGAGTGATGTGGCGCACATCCTCGATGAGTCCGAGCATGCCGATCACCGGTGTGGGATACACGGCGCCGTCGGGATTTTCATTGTAAAAACTCACATTGCCGCCGGTCACAGGCGTGTCGAATACGCGACAGGCCTCGCCCATGCCTGCGCAGGCCTCCTTGAACTGATAGTACACCTCGGGCTTGTACGGATTGCCGAAGTTGAGGCAGTTCGTGATCGCAAGCGGTTGCGCGCCTGAACAGGCCACGTTGCGCGCGGCCTCGGCTACGGCGATCATGGCACCTTTGCGCGGATTTAGATAGACGTAGCGCCCGTTGCAATCCGTTTTCACGGCGATGGCCTTGTCCGTGTCCTTGATACGAATCACCGCCGCATCGGAACCCGGTCCCACCGCCGTATTGGTGCGCACCGAGGTGTCGTACTGTTCGTACACCCAGCGCTTCGAGGCGATATTCGGTGCCGCGAGCAATTCGCGGAGCACCGCGTTGAAATCCGCGGGTACGGGTATGGATTCGAAGCGGAAGGCCTCGGTCACATCGAGGTACTCCGGCCTGCGCGTCTCACGATGGTACACGGGCGCGCCACCACCGAGCACGAGACTGTGCGCGGGCACCACGGCCTTGACCTCACCATGCTGCCGCACCGTCACCATGCCGTCACCGGTCACATGCCCGATGGTCACGGCGTGTAAATCCCATTTGTCAAAAATCTCCTTCACCCGCTGCTCGCTCCCCTGCTTGGCCACCACCAGCATGCGTTCCTGCGACTCGGACAACAGAATTTCATACGCGCTCATCTTTTGCTCGCGTACCGGCACGAGATCGAGATCGAGGTCCATGCCGCTTTCGCCCTTCGCGCTCATTTCGCAGGAGGAACAGGTGATGCCCGCCGCACCCATGTCCTGAATGCCCACGATCAAGTCCTCGCGGATGATTTCCAGCGTGGCTTCCAGCAGCAGTTTCTCGGTGAACGGATCGCCCACCTGCACGGAGGGACGCTTGGATTCGCTGTCCTCGCTCAAATCCACCGAGGCGAAGGTGGCGCCGTGAATGCCGTCGCGTCCGGTGGACGAGCCCACGATCATCACGGGATTGCCCACACCCTCGGCGATGGCCGACGCCGTCTGCTCGTGCTTGACAATGCCCACGGCCATGGCGTTCACCAGCGGATTGCCCTGATACGACGGATCGAAATAGATTTCACCCGCCACGGTGGGCACACCGAAGCAATTGCCGTAATGCCCGATGCCGCTCACCACACCCTTGACCAGAAACTGCACGCGGGGATTGGTCGGATCGCCAAAACGCAGCGAATCGCAGGCGGCGATGGGACGCGCGCCCATGGTGAAAATGTCGCGGAGAATGCCACCCACTCCCGTGGCCGCACCCTGAAAGGGCTCCACGGCCGAGGGATGGTTGTGCGATTCGATTTTGAATGCGATAGCCAAACCATCGCCGATATCCACCAGCCCTGCGTTTTCCTCGCCCGCGCCGACGAGCAAACGGCCTCCACTGCGTGGCAGGGTTTTCAACACGGCGATGGAATTCTTGTAGGAACAATGCTCGCTCCACATCACACTGTACATGCCAAGTTCGGTGTAGGTCGGGGTGCGGCCACCCAGATACTCGACAATGCGTGCGTATTCCTCTTCGGTGAGTCCCAATTCCCGTGCGACGTCCACGGTAACCACGGGTTCGCTGTGCTGCATGTGTGTCCTGCCGGATATGGTGGGTAATACAATGGCGGTTTCGCCGTAGCGTAAAAGATACCACTCTCCCGTGAGAATTGTAAGGGCGCCAAAGGTCACGAATGACCCATGGCGCCCCGGGGACCTTTGCGCGGTGGCACTCCCGCGCATCACTTCAACGGTGTCAACGCAGCCAGGACGGCAGCAGCGACGGTACGCGCAGCTCGGGCGACCATACGAAAGCCGAGCGCTTCGTGAAGCGTCCCGGTCCCGGAATGCCCGGCACGGTGTTCAGTTGCACATAATGGATGTTGGCACCGAAGGCGCTGTTCATGTATTGAATGAACTTGTTCGCGACCAGCACATTGCCCTTTGCGCTCAGATGCAACCCATCGAGCGAGAAAATGCCACCGGAGATGAAGGCAGTGGAAAACACCTCGCCGACGGCGGCGTAGCCGTTCTTATGGATATCGTTGAAAAATCCGTACATGTCCACAAGCGTGAAACCGTTTTGCGCCGCGGCCGCATCCAGCGTCGAGTTGCAACTGCTGACCGCTTCGAGCACGATGGACACTTCCACATCGTCGAGCACATAACGCGATGGCAGCGGTTGCTGCGGCGACAGGCCGATGCCCTGCTGGAGAAATTCCTGCGCCGTGAGCAACACGTAGTCGTTGTCGCTGACCGTCGTCACCTGATCGTTGTGATTGCGGTAGTAAATCGACAGCAGCTGCGTCGGATCCTGCGGATTCGGAATTTTTCGCGGTACGGTAGTGAAGAACGGCGTGGACAACGGGTTCGGCAGATTGGCCACCAGCACCTTGGTGTTGGGCAATGCGGCTTTGATTTTCGCGAAGGCGCCCTGCACCATTTGCTGAAAGAAGGCGCGATCGGTGGGACGCGTGCCCGGCGGATTGCCGTCGAGGCCCACGTTTGTTCCTCTCGTACCGCCCGAGGCGGCATAGCCGAGGACGTCGTTGTTACCCATCCAGAACGTCATCACTGTGGGATTGAGCTTGATGGCCTGGTCGAG
>JAMIQH010000039.1:0-5799 GCA_035914695.1 Bacteroidota bacterium
GCGCCGTGCGTGTGGGTAACATGGTGTTCGTCGCCGGAACCACCGCCGTGAATGAATTCGGCGAAGTGGTGGGACGGGGCGACGCCTATGAACAGGCCACCTTCGTGTTCGATAAAATCGGCCGCGCCCTGCGTGAAGCCGGCGCGGAGATGAAACATGTCGTACGCACGCGCATGTACCTGGCGGACATCCGCTGCTGGGAAAGCGTGGGCAAGGCGCACAACGAGGTGTTCGCAAACGTCAAGCCCGCCGCCACCATGGTCGAGGTCGGGCATCTGATCCATCCCGATTTGCTCGTTGAAATCGAGGTCGAGGCGGTGATACCCTGACGCGGGGAGCAGAGGGTAGCTGGCACGCGCATGATCGAAATCCGCAATTTGCATAAAACCTTCAACGGCGGGCAGCATGTGCTGCGCGGCGTGGACCTTACAATACCCACGGGTGAGACCATCGCCATTGTAGGGCAGAGCGGTTGCGGGAAAAGCGTGTTGCTCAAGCATATCATCGGACTGCTGGAGCCGGACGAGGGCGAAATTCTGATCGACGGCAAGGTGGTGCATGCGCTGCCCGAACGCGAACTGTATGAACTGCGCGCGCGCTTCGGCTTTCTGTTCCAGGGCGCCGCGCTGTTCGATTCCATGACTGTGTTCGAAAACATCGCGCTGGGACTGGTGGAGAATTCCTCGCTGCCTCTGGAGGACATCACCCGCATCGTTGCCGACAAGCTCGCCATGGTGGGACTGTCGGGAATCGAAGGGAAAAAACCCTCCGAATTGTCCGGCGGTATGCGCAAACGCGTGGGACTGGCCCGCGCCCTGGCAAGCAATCCCGAGTACATGCTCTACGACGAACCCACCACCGGACTCGATCCGGTGACCTCCAATCAAATCGATGCGTTGATCGCGGATATCACCGCCAAACTCAGCGCCACCAGCATTGTCGTGACGCATGACATGTTCAGCGTCTACACCATCGTGCACACCGTCGCCATGATGCACGAAGGTCGGATCTACTTCACCGGTACGCCGACAGCGTTCCGCGCATCCGAGGATCCGGTGATCCGCGGATTCATCGAACGCTTCGGGAAATAGGGACAGCGCAAGGAGCACGGCATTGGCGCACAGCGCCACATGCGTGTATATTCCCGCATGAAGAAAATCACTCTGAAAAAATCCGCGCTGAGTCTCGTCGCCACGGACGAATCGCGTTTCCGTATACGCTATCGCGACGAACTCAACACGCAGCAGTACGAGGCCGTGGCACACATCGAGGGTCCCATCCTGGTGGTAGCGGGCGCGGGTACGGGCAAAACGCGCACGCTGACCTTTCGCGTTGCGCGGCTCATCGAAAGCGGTGTACGGCCGGAGAGCATTCTCCTGCTCACCTTCACCCGCAAGGCCGCACGCGAAATGCTGCGCCGCGCCTCGGCGCTGTTGGACGAGCGCACCGAGCGCGTGTCGGGCGGCACCTTTCACTCCTTTGCCAACATGGTGCTGCGCCAATACGCCGCCGAGCTGGGTTACGCGGTGAATTTCACCATACTCGATCAGGCCGACGCAGAGGACGTGCTCAATTTGCTGCGCACGCGCCTGGGGTTGGCGGGCAAGGACAAGCGCTTTCCGAACAAGCACACGCTGCTGCGCATGTACAGCAGCTCCGTGAACACGCTCACACCCATCGATATTGTCGTGGCGGCACAGTTTCCGCATTTCGCCGCGCAAATCGATGACATCGAGCAGATCGCGAAGACCTACGTTTCGTACAAAAAATCCAACAACATCATGGATTACGACGATTTGCTCGTCAATCTCGTGCTGCTGCTGGAAAAGCACGAAGCGGTGCGCGCGCGCATCGGCGAACGCTATCGGTTCATCATGGTGGACGAGTATCAGGACACAAACAAGCTGCAAGCGCGCATTGTGCGGCTGCTGGCCTCGGCGCATGACAACGTGATGGTGGTGGGCGACGACGCGCAGAGCATTTACTCCTTTCGCGGAGCGAATTTCCGCAACATCATGGATTTTCCGAAGGAGTTCGACAACTGCCGCATCGTCACGCTGGAGGAAAATTACCGCAGCACGCAGCCCATACTGGATTTCACCAACGCGGTGATTCGCATGGCGGCGGAGAAATACACCAAGGAACTGTTCTCGCATCGCAAGGAAGGACTGCTGCCCGCGGTGGTGGCCATGGACGGCGAGCACACGCAGTCGGAGTACATCGCGCAGCAGATACTCGAATTGCGCGAGGAGGGTATTCCGCTCAAGGAAATCGCCGTGCTGTTCCGCGCCGGCTATCACAGCTTCGATCTGGAAATCGAACTCGCGCGCGCGAACATTCCCTATGTGAAATTCGGCGGTCTCAAACTCATGGAAACCGCGCACGTGAAGGATGTGCTCGCGCATTTGCGCGTTCTGGAAAATCCCAAGGATGTGATTTCGTGGACACGCATACTGCTGTTGCTCGACGGGGTGGGCCCGAAGGGTGCGGAGCGCGTGACGGATGAGTTCATGGCCGGACTGAATCCCTTCACCGAACGCGCCCTCGACCGTCTGCATCAATTGCTGCGCGCGCCGGCCATCGATGGCTTGTTCGACGCGCTGCGCGACATCGCGCCCGAAGGCATTTCTCCCGCGGATAAAATCGAGCGCCTGCTCCGTTACTACACGCCGATACTGCGGCAGCGCTACGACGATCATCCGAAGCGCCTCAAGGATCTGGAAATGTTGCAAAACATCGCCGAGCGCTACGCGCAACTCGAGGCCATGCTCACGGAAATGGCGCTGGAGCCGCCCAACGAGAGCGTGGAGGATATGCTGCCGGAAGGGCAGGAAGAGGAATTCCTCACCCTTTCCACCATTCACAGCGCCAAAGGCCTGGAATGGCACAGTGTGTTCGTGATGTATCTGGTGGATGGTCGCTTTCCCGTGACCGCCGCGGCCGAGACCGACGCGTCCATGGAAGAGGAGCGTCGCCTCTTTTACGTGGCCTGCACGCGCGCGCGGCAGCGCCTGTTCATGACCGTGCCGATGAACATTTACGACCGCGCCACTGGCAGCATACTCAGCAAACCCTCGCGCTTCCTCGCCGGCTTGCCCGAGCAACTGCTGGACGAATACGTGGTGGATGACAACGGCTGATTTTTCACACGACGATCCGCCCCGCGCTCTCCCGCCACCGGCTCACGCCGCATCGCCCTTACGCCGCATCGCCCTCACGCCGCGCCACGGCCTGGCGCTGCGTGAGTTCGGCGACATCCACGAGAAAGGCTTCGGCACGCGACCGTCGCAGGCGGATGCGGTACTCGGCCTGATCCGACCAAACTCTATCGAGAATTTCCGCCTCGTGCCGTTCGATGGCGTGATGCACCTGGCTGGTCATGTCGTAGGGAAAGCACAGCGCGATGGTTTCGGTAAGATAGCGCCGTTCGATGGCGCACTGCGCGAGCACAGCATCCGCGGCATCGCTGTAGGCGCGGGACAAGCCGCCCACGCCCAGCTTGGTTCCGCCGAAATAGCGCACGACAACAATTCCGAGATCGGTGAGCTGGAGACGATCGATGGACGCCAGGATGCGTTTGCCCGCGGTTCCGGCGGGTTCGCCATCGTCATTGTAGCGAAAGCTGTCGCCATCCATTCCCAAGCGCCAGGCGTAGCAGTGATGCGTGGCGTTGTAATGCTCCTTACGGAGCGCGTCGAGGCGCTGCTGGAAGTCCGCCGCCGAGGCGCAGGGAAACGCATAGGAAAGGAAACGCGAAGCCAGTATCTTTATTTCTGTTTCCTGTTCGGCGACGATGGTCTGGTAGGCATCTTCCGGCATGGCGGCGTCGCCGTTGGTACGAATCGCGGAATCAACCATGAATGTTCATTGTATCGGTAGCACGGCCCATGCAGGCAAGCTAACGATTTTCGGGGAGGACACCCACACATGAAGATAGGCATCACCTGTTATCCCACCTACGGTGGCAGCGGTGTGGTTGCGACGGAGTTGGGTCTGGCGCTGGCGGATCGCGGGCACGAGGTGCATTTCGTGACCTACGACCGGCCGTTCCGCCTGGATCATTTTCACGACCGGGTGTATTTCCACGGCGTGGAAACGACGAATTACCCGCTGTTTGAATTCAACCTGTACACCTTGGCGTTGACGAGCAAGCTTATCGAAGTGGCGCAGTATCAGAAGCTCGACATTCTGCACATGCACTACGCCATTCCGCATGCGGTAAGCGCCTATCTCGCCCGGGAAATTCTCGGGCACGAGCGCATCCGCACCGTCACCACGCTGCACGGCACCGACTCGACGCTGGTGGGATTGGAGCCGAGTTTTCTCCCGCTCATGAAATTCACGTTGGAGCACAGCGACGGCGTTACGGCGGTATCGAATTTCCTCCGGGAAAAAACCCTGAGCACCTATCAGCTCGACATCGACATCGAGGTGATACACAACTTCATCGACACCAAGGCCTACGAGCCGAAGGAAGCGTGCAAGTATCGCGAGCTGTTTTCGCCGGGTGGTGAAAAAATCCTCGTGCACACCTCGAATTTCCGTCCGGTGAAGCGCGTGCAGGATGTGATCCGCACCTTTCATCAGGTGCAGAAATCCATTCCCTCGCGCCTGTTGCTGATCGGCGACGGACCGGAGCGATCGGATTGCGAAAACCTTTGCCGTGAACTCGGGCTCTTCGAGCAGGTGCGTTTTCTCGGCAAGCAGGATGCGCTCGCGGACATCCTTGCCGCTTCGGATCTGTTTTTGCTGCCGAGTCAATCCGAGAGTTTTGGTTTGTCGGCGCTGGAGGCCATGGCCTGCGGTGTGCCGGTGATTTCCACCAGCATTGGCGGCATACCGGAGGTGAACATTCACGCGCAGACCGGCTACATCGCGGAGATTGGCGATATCGACCGCATGGCGCGCTACGCCATCGAGTTGCTGACCAACGGAGCGAAGTATCAGAGCTTTTCCACGGCAGCGCGTGAACGCGCGGTCAAGGTGTTCGACAAGGACATCATCGTACCGCTGTACGAGCGTTTCTACGAGCGTATGCTCGGATGACCCTCCGCCGGATGGCGTGGCCACGTCTCGGTGCGGCATCGCCGCGGGCGTGCGCGGTAGCGGGATTTCTTGCCAGTGTGTGCGGGAATCACGTATTTTCTATTGACTTGTTTTCCATGGCTCCCGGCGTCTAACTTGTTCGCTGGTGCAGTCTTACAACCACATCGAGTGCATCCTTTGACAGCAGGCAAGATCCACTTTTTCCGCTCCCTGGCGATTGTCGTACTCGCGGCCACCGTGCAGGGCTGCGCCGTGTGGGATTTCGTGGAGGTGCGCTGGCAGAATGCCACCGGATTTTTCAACACCTACTACAACGCGCGCAAGCTTTTCAACGAGGCCGAGGAGGAAATCGCCGAAAGCCAGTTCAAGAAATCCATCGATCCGCAGAAAGTGTCCATCAGCGCGGGCGAGGATATCGTGGCCGGCAAAACCGCCGAGGATCGCAACAAGATCATGCGCGATATACAGCTGATCGAATCCGGCGCGCCATCAACAGCCATTCAGAAACTCGACCGCGTGATTGAGAAATGTTCGCGACTGATCGTGAGTTACCCCAAGAGCAAGTGGGTGGACAACGCCCTGGTGCTGATCGGCAAGAGCTATTTCTACAAGCTGGAGCTGACCCGCGCCGAGCGCAAATTCCAGGAGTTGCTCGACCGCTATCCCGACAGCGATTTGCGTACCGAGGCGATTCTCTGGCTGGGAAAAACCTACGTGCGCCTCGACAAATACGATGTGGCCAAGGACATGTTC
>JAMIQH010000040.1:0-24356 GCA_035914695.1 Bacteroidota bacterium
GAACATCCGCCGTGGCGGATCGAAGCCGCGGTAGCCAGTTGCACGACGCTTCGACTCCGAGCCCGAACCAAGATCTTCTCTTACCGAACGTCCTTACCGCGGGCTCGTCGCTCAGCTCGAAGACTCGCCGTGGCGACCCTTCGACTCCGCGCCGTATTATCATTGTACCATTCCGAACATACGTGCTCGGCGCTGCGCTCAGGGTGACGATACCCGGAGGCTCCATCGCTGAGTACCAATGCCCGCACCGCGCAGAGCGACGAGCCCGCGTGACGATACCCGGAGGCTCCATCGCGGATTACCTGCAGCCCGCGCGGAGCGATTGCCTCGGACGTTGCCGCTGTGTAACTTCCGTCACGCTTCGGAGCTTTCCATCACATGCACGCGGGACTCACCATGACTGCAGCGCATCGAGCACCATCGGCCCTGTACGAATCGCATCTCGACTCGCCCATCGGCACCTTGCACATGTTGACGCTCGATGACGCGCTGTGCTGGATCGGTTTCGGGTCCGAACACACGGGAGGCGACGCCTCGGGCTGGCAGCAACGCCATCTCGCGCAGTACGTGGTCGAGGAAGCCGGGTCGCGGCACACGGGTATTCACGAGCAATTGCTCCGCTATTTCGACGGACGCTTGAAAAAATTCCGTGTCAAGACGCAACTCCTCGGCACGGATTTCCAATTGCAGGTATGGACGGCGCTGCGCGCCATCGCCTATGGCAACACCGTGAGCTATCAGAGTATCGCCGACACCATCGGCAATCCCAAAGCATCGCGGGCGGTGGGTCAGGCCGTGGGCCGGAATCCCATTTCCATCATCATCCCCTGTCACCGGGTGATCGGCGAGCACGGCTCGCTGGTGGGTTACGCCGGCGGCATCGACAGGAAGAAATTCCTCTTGCAGCTCGAAGGCGCTCTGCTGATGTGAGCGCGGCGCAGCATGGTGATGCAACGTGGAGAATGACGAAGGGCGCGGAAATCCGCGCCCTTCGTGTGTTTTGGCAGCGCTCCTCGCGGAGCGCGTCGCGTGTTATTCCGCCTTTTTCTCGGGGAACAACGCCACCTGCACGTAGCGGTCGAAATTGAGATACTTCACGGCGGCCTGGCGGATCATTTCACCATTCAGTCCGTCAATCAGTTTGTCGTAGGCCAGGAACTGGTTCAGCGGCTCGTTGTTGGACACGGCACGCGCGATCTGGCTGATCCAGAAACCATTTTCCTTCATGCCCTTCTCACGCTCGCGGCGCTGAATTTCCTTGATCTTGTTGAGATTCTCCTCGGACGGAGCTTGTTCCTTGACATTCTTCAGCACGTCGAAGGTGGTGGCGACGAGTTCGGCCACGCGATCGGGATTCGTACCGAAGTTGATGATGCAGGCGTATTCGGTCTTGGGGAATTTCTCGACCTGCAAGTTCACGCCCACGCCGTAGGTGCCGCCCTTGTCCTCGCGAATGGCTTCGCGCAACATGATGGTGAGGTATTCCTCGAGCGAGCCGATGATGTAGCGATTCTCATACGTCCACTCGAAGGGACCGCTGAACACCACGGCAACCATGGACTTGTCGTCCACGCCCTTGCGCACTTCCTTTTTCACCACACCTGCCGGGGTGTCCACATTGTGGTCCTTCCAGCTTTCCTTGCGCTTGATGGTGGGCAGCTGGCCGAGGTATTTCTCCACCATCGGCTTGAATTCCTTCTCATCGATATTGCCCACAAAGTAGAAGGTGAAATCACCCGCATCACGGAAGCGATCGTTGTAAAAAGCGTAGGCCTTGTCCAGATCCACGCGCTCGAGCCACTGCTTGTTGACCACGGGCACGCGCGGGTGGTAATTGCCCAGCGTGGTGGTCAGCGTATCGGAGAACACGCGCTCGGGCATGTTGCCCATGTTTTCCATCATGGACATCATGCGCGTTTTGAACGAGGAGAAGGCGCTGGTGTCCTTGCGGGGACGGGTGACGTAGAGATACATGAGCTGGAAGGCCGTCTCCATGTCCTTGGGCGCGAAGCTGCCACTGAAGCCCTCGCTCTCGCCGCCGATATTCGGCGACACGCTCACCACCTTGCCGGTGAGGGCTTTGCGCAGCTGCACCTGATCAAAATCGCCCACACCACCGAGCGTCGTGGCCGTGGTGGCAAACAAGCCACTGGGCAAATCCTCGGTGGACACGAGCGAATAGCCGCCCGGGCTGGTGGCACCGAACAGCACTTCATCGGCCTTGAAATCGGTTTTCTTGAACAGCACGCGAATGCCGTTGTCCAGCGTCCACTCGGTGACGTCGACATCGGCGTATTTTTTCTCCGACGCGACTTTCACTTTGGAGTCTTTGAGTTCCACGAGCGGCTTGTTGGCCACTTCATCCACGTAGGCGTCGAGCTGCATGGCTTCCACGCGGGCGAGGATGTCGCGCAATTCCTTTTCGGTGGGCGGCGTGAGGCCGGCCTTTTCGGGCATGCTCACGGTGATCACGCGATTGCGATTGCTCATGAAATCGGCTGTGAGCTTGTTGACCTCGCGCAGCGTGACAGTGGGAAGGAATTTCTTGTAAATCTCATATTCGATGTCGATACCCGGAATCGGTTCCTCATCGAGGAAGTTGCGCACGAACTCCGAAGCGTGATCGTCGGATTCGGTTTTGTCGCGTTCGTTCCAGCTGCGCTCCATGCTGCGCAGCATGTTGGTCTTGGCGCGTTCGAGTTCGGTGGCGGTGAAGCCGTGCAGCTTGACGCGCTGTGCTTCGACGAGCAGCGCTTCGAATCCGCGCGCGATGCCCCCGTCCTGTACGGTGGTATTCAGCGAATACACTTCCTTGCTACGCACGAATCCACCCTTGCCGGAACCGGCGAAGATGAAGGGCGGATTGGATTTTTGCAAAATCTCGTTATAGCGGTCGTTGAGCATGCGCGTGTACAGGCGCTCGATCAGGGACTGGCGATAGTCCTTGACCTTGCGATCCACACGCGGATCAAGCTTGAAGTACATCGCGACGCTGGTGGAGGTGGCCTCGGCGTCGGAGGCGATGCTCACGAGCAATTCGTCGTGATCGGGCACCTGCTCCTGAGGACGCTGCACCTTGTCGGGACGCGCCGGGATGCTACCGAACATCTTCTGGATTTTCTCTTCCATGCGCGCCACATCGAAATCGCCCACGGCCACGATGGCCATGAGATCGGGGCGGTACCAGGTGCGATAGAAATTCTTCAAGGTTTCATACTGGAAACCCGTGATGATTTCGGGCAATCCGATCGGAAGGCGATTCGCATACTTCGAACCCTTGAGCAGCACGGGGAAATGCTTGTCGCGCATGCGCGAGGATGCGCCCTTGCGACTGCGCCATTCCTCCATAATCACGCCGCGTTCCTTGTCGATTTCCTCGTTGTCGAACGACACCGCGCTGGCCCAATCCACAAGCACCTGCATGCCGTTGGTCACCACATCCTCGTTGTCCATGGGCAATTCGAGCATGTACACTGTTTCATCGAAACTGGTGTAGGCGTTGAGATCGGCGCCGAAGCGCATGCCGATGGACTCGAGGTACTCCACGAGTTGGTTTTTCTTGAAATTCGCCGTGCCGTTGAAGCACATGTGCTCGACGAAGTGGGCGAGGCCCTGCTGCGCGTCGGTTTCGAGCACGGAACCCGCGTTCACCGCCAGGCGGAAAGCCGCGCGGTTTTCGGGTTTCTTGTTCTGCATGAGGTAGTAGGTCATGCCATTGGCGAGTTTGCCCACCTTGACATGAGGATTGAGCGGCAGATCGCTGCCGAGTCCGAGGGAAGCTGCGGTCTGATCCTTCTCCTGCGCGAACGCCGTGCCCACCATGAGCAGTATCGCGAGAAACAGACCAGTGAATGTGCGTGTGTTGATCATGAATTTCTCCAGCGGATGATACACCTGAAGCGACAATTATAGAAGATACGAAAATCGAGCAAAAAGATTCACCGGACCGATTCTTGACCTACGTTTATCCCCCCCCATGCGTCCGGGAAGCAGCACCCACGGGCTTCCATGAAAGCACTGCTGCCTGAAGGATGAAAAAAAATCGCTGAATCCCCCACTCCACCGCACGATTGCGCCTCGCACGGTATGCTCGCATTCTGGAAAAAGCGACATTGCGGAGGGCACAACCAAACCCCTGCCTCGTCCACGTTGTCCGATTCATCATGCACAGCACACGATCATTCCTCGGCATCGTCCTCACCGTGTTAACCACCGTTGCGGTGAACGCGCAACCCCTTCAACCCGTGCTGGAGGCGCGCTTGCAGCGAAGCATCGACAGCATTCGCACCGAACGCGCACTCCCGGGCATTTCCGCGGCTGTGCTGCTGCGCGGCGAGGGCCTGTGGCGCGGGTGCTCCGGAGTATCCCATCCGGGAGTGCCGTTGCGCCCGGAGATGGTGTTCGGGATTGGCAGCAACAGCAAGCTGTTCACCGCGGTGGCGGCGCTGCGGGCGGTGGAGGCGGGTCTGCTCGGACTGGAGGACAGCATCGAGGCATGGCTGCCTCCACATCCGAACATCGCGGGAGGCATCACACTGCGGCAATTGCTCAACCATCAGAGCGGTCTGGCCGATGTGAACGCCATCCCCGGCTATCAGGATAGCGTGCTCCGGAATCCGGAGCGTATCTTCACGCGCGAGGAGGTGCTGGCCTGGGTCGGTCCGCCGCATTTCGCCCCCGGCACGTCGTGGGAATATTCGAACACGAATTACCTGCTCGTCGGCATGATCACCGAGCAAGCCACGGGGCGCGGACTGGCGGCGCTGCTGCGCGAGGATATTCTCATACCGCTCGGACTTGACAGCACGACTCTGCCGCCCGACGAGGAAGTGGTCGGCGTTGTGGCGCATCCCTGGGCGCAGGGCGGCGATATTTCCGCCGTGTCGCGCAACACCTTGCACAGCACCGCCTGGTGCGCGGGTGCGATGTTCTCCAGCAGCGGCGATATGGCGCGCTGGTACGATGCGCTGTTCGCGGGCCGCGTGCTCGGCGCGGAGAGCATGCGCGAGATGACCACCTTCGTTGGATCGGGCGACTACGGCTTCGGCGTTTCACGACGCGTCGAGAACGGCCGCACGCTGTGGGTTCACGGCGGCAGCATACGCGGCTACTCCTCGTTCATGCTACACGACAGCGCGCAGGCGGCGACGATCTGCGTGCTGGTCAACGCCACGCAGGTGCCCGCGCAAGCCATCGCCTTGCGGCTGCATGAGCTGCTGTCGGCAACACCCACGGGCGTCACCCGCATCGACAGCGCGCCCCCAGCGCCCCGCGTGTACCCCAACCCCGCAAGCACGGTGCTGCACGTGCGGGACGCACATGGCTGGCTGCGTGTGTACGACGCACTCGGCGCTCTGCGCTGGGAGGGATCGGGGAACGGCGGCGTCAGCATTCCCATCGTGCGCTGGCCGCGCGGCGTGTATGTGCTGCTGAGTGGGGATTCATCATGCACCTTCATCAAGCAATGAAAACGATGGCACGATACTGCATTCTGCTGATGGGCTTGCCGTAGACCATCGGCATGCGCCTACACGCACAAACGCTGTACTTCCCTCCGCTTGCCGGCAGCGCGTGGAAGGAAGCCGCTCCCGACGACCTTGGATGGGATGTCGTCGACTTCCACGATTCATCTGCGCTAATCTATGTGATATCTGTGAAATCCGTGGTTGTACAACCGTGTCGAATCCGAATAATCCAATCACCACACCATTGCACGCGCACTACCCCGCACGAGGCGGGACACGTGCTACATCACATGCAACGGTCGTGTGGACACGCCTTCGCCCGTGCGCAGCAGGACGCGATACACACCACGCGGGAGGGAGGCCGCCGATAAAGGCAGCGCATGCGCTCCGGCGGTGAACAATCCCTCGGCGAGCACGAGCATACGCTGGCCAAGCACGGAATACACTTCCACGCTGATGGGCTGGGCGCGATCCAACGACACATGCAGCGTGCCTGCTCCGCTCAACGGGTGCGGAAACACCGCATCGATACGGGCCGGAACAGCAGCCGGCGGTGCGGCGGAGGATGTGGTCAACAGCGTCCCACCGAGGCGGAACGCGGAATCCCAGGGATGCGTCACCCAATCGCTCCACTCCGCCATGGCCGCGTCGGTGTTCGCTTCCTTCACGTAGCGCGTGCCACCGGGATGCGTGTCGTTCACCGACGCGCTGTGCGACGACGTGTAGGGATTGTCATCAAAGCCACCCACGAGATAGGTGGTGAATATGAGCGTGCTGCCGGCCGCGACGGTCCGCGTCAATCCCGTCCAGGTCACCCAGCCACCGGCGAAGCTGTCGGGCAAGGTGACGCTGGAGCTTTCCAGCACGGCGCCATTGGCATCCCGCACGTGCAGGAACAGGGTCACTTCGTGGCCACGATTGTCGGGCTGCCGTGCACGGTCGAAGGCGGAGGCGAAGTGAAAGGCGAAATTCTCGACGGTCATGGCCTTGTCGATGAGCACACTCTGTCCCACGGCGACATTGCGCGGGGAGACGGGATTGTCATCGCCGCCGAACCAACCCGAGGCGTCGATGATCTCCTGATTGATGCTGTGCTGCTGCCCCGCGGCGGTACACAGCGGCGTAACGAGCAGCAGGAGGGCGATTGCGGTGTGCGCCACGCAACGCGGCGCGTGTATATGAGGCATGCGCGTGCTTCCTTGAATGAAGGGATATTGTCGGGAACGTGCGGTAATATACGAAATTTTTTCCTTTTCTGTATCAATATCGCTCCCGCCGTCCCATCGATATGCGCCGCGCGGCGCCATCGGGGCATGCGGTCGGTGGCGGCGAATTCCATTGCGATGCGCTGCCACGCGGCGTATGTTGCGGTGTTCCATCAATTTCGATCAGGGAGATCAAGGAGGACAGCATGAACACGGGGAAACACGCTTCGGCGATACCATCGGACAACGAACACAACAGCGAACATGGCACGGAGCGGACTCCCGCGCCGGAAGCGATACACGACGAGGAAGCACTCTGGCGTCCCGCGCGAGCGCTCGCCTTGCTGCGAGCGGGCACCGGCATCGAGGCCGCCGCATTCCGCGACGGGCAGGAGGAAGCCATTCGCCATGTGGTGCGCGGCGAGGGCCGTCTGCTCGTGCTGCGCGGCACGGGCTGGGGCAAGAGTTTCGTGTACTTCATCGCCACGAAGCTGCTGCGCGAAGCGAATGTCGGACCCACGCTGCTGATTTCACCACTGCTGTCGCTGATGCGCAATCAACTGCTCGCGGCCGAGCGTATGGGGCTGCGCGCCGTCACCATCAATTCCGACAATGCGGATGAGTGGAGCGCCATCGAGGCGCGGCTGCTGGCGGACGATGTGGACGTACTGCTGATCGCCCCCGAGCGTCTGGCCAACGAACGATTCCGCGTGGAAGTGTTGGCCCATATCGCCGCGCGCATCGCCCTGCTCGTGGTGGACGAGGCGCATTGCATCTCGGATTGGGGCCATGATTTTCGACCACACTACCGGCTCATCGAACGCATTGTCCGCAGCTTGCCCGGCAACCTGCGTTTGCTTGCGACCACCGCCACGGCGAACAATCGCGTGATGGAGGATCTCGCTTCCGTGCTCGGACCGCGGCTCACCGTGTCGCGCGGCGATTTGCATCGTCCTTCGCTGACCTTGCAGACGCTGCGCCTGCCGGATCAGGCGCGGCGCATGGCCTGGCTGGCGGAAACACTGCCGCGCATCGACGGACACGGCATCATTTACACACTCACCGTGCACGACGCCGAGCAACTCGCGGAATGGCTGCGTACGCGTGGTGTACATGTCGAGGCCTACACAGGCGCCACCGGGCCGCGCAGAGCCGAACTGGAGAACGCCTTGCTCGAGAATCGCGTCAAAGCGCTGGTGGCAACCACGGCGCTGGGCATGGGCTTCGACAAACCCGACATCTCCTTTGTCCTGCACTATCAGATGCCGGGTTCGGTGGTGGCCTACTATCAGCAGGTGGGCCGCGCCGGACGCGCGGTGGATGCCGCCTACGGGGTGCTGCTGGCGGGCAGCGAGGATGACGCGATCAACGAGTATTTCATCGGCAACGCCTTTCCCACGCGCGAGGAAGTACGCCTGCTGCTGGACGCCCTCGAAGAGCATCCCCACGGCCTGAGCGTGCCCGAACTTCTGGCGCATATCAATGTGGGCAAGGCGCGGATCGAACGCACGCTGGCGCTGCTCGCGTTGGAATCCCCCGCACCCATCGCACGCATCGGCAGTTGCTGGCAGCTCACCGCGGCAACCTTGTCCGCTTCCTTCTGGCAACGTGCGGATCGACTCACCACGTTGCGCCGCGCCGAGCACGGCGAAATGCGCCGCTACGTGGATTTGCCCTTCGGCGAGCACATGGCCTTTCTCCTCAACGCACTCGACAGCGACGTGACCGCGGTTTCGCCACCGACGCTGCCTCCGCTTCCGGACACGGTGTCGGAGGACATGTTGCTTGCGGCCACCGAGTTCATCCGCGCGGGCAATCATCCCATCGCTGTGCGCAGTCGCTGGCCCGTCGGCGGTCTGCCGCATATCAAGCAGGGAGGAGTGATACCCGAAGGGCTGCGCATGCAGCGCGGCCGGGCCTTGTCGCGCTGGGGCGACGCCGGTTGGGGCGATATGGTGCGCCGAGGCAAATACCTGGACGGTCATTTTCACGACGATTTGGTCGCGGCCGCCGTGCGTATGCTGCGCGCCTGGGATCCCCAACCCGCGCCGGCCTGGGTCACCTGCGTGCCATCGCTCCGCCACCCCGAGTTGGTGCCGGATTACGCCAGGCGCTTGGCGCGAGCACTGTCGCTGCCGTATTATGCGGTATTGCAACGCTGCGCGATGCGCCCCGAACAGAAAAGCATGGTGAACAGCACGCAGCAGGCGAGGAATGTGGACGGGTCGCTGGCACTGAGCGTGGATTCACTGCCCCATGGTCCGGTGCTGCTGGTGGACGACATGGTGGATTCGCGCTGGACGATGACGTTGTGCGCATGGCTGCTGCGCTCGCACGGCTGCGCCGAAGTCTGGCCTTTCGCGCTTTCCCTTACAGGATACGACTCATGATGCCGGAACTCACATCAGCAACTCAGGCCATTCTTTTACTCACCGCGCCGCTTATCGTGGGGCGCGAACGCGCAACGGTCGAGGTGTTGACTCCGGGCGAATACAAACGCCTGCGAGCAGCGCTGCATGCGGGGAATCGTCGTGTGGAGGATTTGCTCGACGGTGATTCCGGCAGCATACTCGATGCACTCGGCCTGGATATCGACATCGCGCGGCTGCGGCTGTTGCTGAGCCGCGGATTTCTCCTGAGTCAGGCGCTGGAGCAATGGAACACGCGGGCGCTGTGGGTGCTCGGGCACGAGGACGACGACTACCCCGCGACGCTGCGCGAGCGGCTCGGCGCCGACGCCCCGCCGCTGCTGTACGGCTGCGGCGATGCGTCGCTGTTCGCCACGCCGGGTTTCGCCGTGGTGGGATCACGCAATGCGGACGAAGCGCTCTTCAATTACACGCTGGAACTCGGCCGCCTCGCTGCGCGCAGCGGGCGCACCGTTGTGTCGGGCGGGGCCAAGGGCATCGATCAGGCGGCGATGCGCGGGGCGCTGGACGCCGGGGGAAAAGCCGTCGGCGTGCTTGCGGATGGCCTGGAGCGCGCTTGTATGCAGCGCGACCATCGCGATGCGCTGATGGACGGGCGTCTGTTGCTGCTCTCGCCGTTCGATCCGAACGCGGGATTCAATGTTGGCAATGCCATGCAACGCAACAAGGTGATTTACGCATTGGCCGAGGCCGCGTTGGTGGTGCGTGCCGATATGAACAAAGGCGGCACCTGGAATGGCGCCACGGAATGGCTGCGCAAGTATCACCACTGTCCCCTGTTCGTGCGCGAGGACGAGAGCGTTCCCGCGCTGGCCGCCTTGCGTGGCAAGGGCGCGCTGCCCTGGCCCGAGCCCCTCGGTATCGAGGAGTTCGAACAAGCACTCACGGCCACCGCCGCACCGCCAGCAACCGCCGACGACGGCGATCTCTTTTCCATGACACCGCTCACGCCGGAGAAGGCAGCACGCGCGGGCAAGCGACCCGCGAAAAGCGCCGAGCCCGCGTTGCCGTATGTGGGAACAGCTGCCGCCGCGAGCGCGGCCGCCTCGCCGCCGCAAGTAAACGACAATGTGGCCCATGATCCCGCCGCGCGCCTTTTCGCCACGGTGCGCGCACTACTCATGGAATTGCTGCGCACACCGCGCAAGGACGGCGAACTCGCCAGCGCGCTGCATGTCACCCCCGCGCAGATGAAGCTCTGGCTGCAACGTCTCGTGGACGAGGGCGTGCTGGAAAAACGTGGACGTCCCGCGCGCTACTGCCTCTCGCGACAGACACGATTGCTGCACTGAACACGCCGGCTGCGCGGCACATCGCAGCGACCATCATCCATTGATCCCGCCTCCTTCGCCACGCCGCACCGACAACTCAAGGGAAGCTGGCGGCAAGGTGAAACGATTATGAGATTGCATAATCGTTTATTAGTTTGCCACCAGTATTCCGTACATCCACCACCACCACCCCGTCACACGCGTAGAGGGATTCGAGCATGCAAAACCAACGTATTGTCGTGTTGCTCCCGGCCATACTCTGCCTCATGGTCGCCGTCTGTCAGGCACAGAACACCATCACGTTTACCGCCTCGGATGCGCGCGGCGGGACGACAGTCGCGCTCGACAGCATTCACGTGCTCAACCTCACGCTCGGACGCGACACCACCATCACCGGCAGCACCTTCCCGGTGGACTGGCCGCTTATCACCTCCGTGGAAGGGATAGCGGCACCCGCAGGGCTCTCCATCAGCGGGAATTTTCCCAACTCCTTCGACGACGCCACGACCTTCACCGTGGTCACGCCCGAAGCTGGCGTGTTGAGCATCGCGGTGTACGGCATGACGGGCCAGCTCGTCGCCGAGCAGCGACAGGCCTTGCATGCCGGCGAGCACGCGTTTTCCTTCGCCGCGGGCGCGTTGCCGGATGGAGTGTACTTCGCGACGGCAACGATGCACGGCCATGCTTCGACGGTGAAACTACTGAAAAGCGGGCACACGGCCGGTGGAAATCCACGCATTCTGTACAGGAATTCGACCGCGCCGGGCGTGTACTCGCGCGGCAAACTTGTAGCCAACTACCTCTACACCTATACCGCCTACGCCACGGGCTACTTCCCGGCAATGCTTGCGGATGTGCTTCCCGTGGCGGGACGTAGCTATGCGTTCTCCATGCTCTCCGGCGCAAGCAAAGGCATCAGCACCGGAGCGCTTGTGGCCGTGCTCGAAAAAGAAATACCACCGTCCGGTGGCACGGTGGCAGTTGTTGACACGGATAGTCCTCTGCGCGGATTGGAGATCACGGTACCCGATTCGGCCTTCGCGCAAGCTCGGAGTTTTTCCATCTCCTACGCTCCCGTGCAGAGCCACAGCTACGGACCGGATTTCAACGCCCTGACTCCGATGATCGTCATCGGCAACGGCGGCGGCTACGCCGACGAGCCGATGATTCTCACGATACCGGTGAAGGTTCCGACGGACGAATTCGCCATGGCCTTCCTGTACAATGAGCTAACAGGCGCTCTTGAAGGTATGCCCATACTGGCCGCGGACACCGCCTCGATCACCGTGGCGACACGGCATTTCGCCACCTCAAGCGTTTCCTCCTTCGCTCCCGACGGAAAGCGCGCCTCGAAACGCGCCGCCAATGCCTTCGCGAATGTCATCATCTCCTCCATCAAGGAATCGGCGCTCCGGGGGCAGAACATTGTCACAACCGGCTTCACCCCGGGCAAGGATGATTGGGAGTTCCCCAACCACGGCTCGGTCATTGCTCCCGGTGGACATTGCGCCGGGCAATCGCTGACGATGATGTGGTACTACTACGAACAACGACTCGGTGGAGCGCAGGCACTGTACCATTCGCTGGACCGCCTGTATCTACCCGGCACCAATGGTGACTCCTTGTGGATGGACAATCCGAAAGGGTATAAATTCGCTTCGATCGTGCAGCGCGAGTATGAACGGTTCGACCATTGGCTCGCGGACAAGCTCCGGGGGTTGCGGGACAGTTCCACGCAACACATCGGCTGGCGGGCCTTTCTGTACTCAATGCTCCTCACCGGCGAACCGCAATATGTGGCGCTGCGAATCCGGGAAAAGGATGGGAGCTTCGCGGGACATGCGATCGTCGCGCATAAAATTTCGGCGACGGAGAAAAAATTATACGTCACGGATCCGAATTTCCCGGGTCAGGAACGAACCATTCTTTTTAGCGATCCCTATTTCGCACCCTACAGCACGAAACAGAGTGCCGACGACCCTTCGGCGGAATTGTATCCCTGGATCGCATACATCGCCAAATCGTGCCTGATCAACTGGCCGACGATCACCGCACGCTACGCCGAAGTGCAGGCAGGGACCATCGGCACGGTTCCACCGCTCACCTTCCCGCAGGTACGTATTCGGGACAAGAAGGAGAACGTGGCCATCTCCCCCACAGCCGTCTACGAATCACATCGCGACACGCTCGCCCTGGTGTCGCCCGATGCGCAGACCACCTTCGCCGTGTTCAATGCGGCAACGGGCGAACGGCTTGTACCCTCTTCGAAATCGCCCTATGTGCTTGCATACGACAGTGTCGTGGTGTTGAAACCCGGCACGAATGAATTTGGCGTGTACATCGCCCGACAGGTCAACAATTGGTTTGAATTTGCCGACTTTCAGTGGGTGACCGTGCTGTACAGCGAACTCAAACCTCATGTCGCCACCATCAGTCCCACACAGGGAACGGCTGGCGACGTGCTGACAATCAACGGCTCGAATTTCGGAAGCGATCGGAGCAAAGGCGAGGTGCATCTGTATTCGACCACCCGCGACATCATTCTCCCCAACATCGTATCCTGGGACACCAACAGAATTGTCGTGACCATCCCCGAGGACGCCATCAGCGGGAAAGTGTATGTGAAAGTGAACGGGCTCGAAAGCGAATACCGCGTCAATAGCGGACATTTGCAATTCACCTTCACACCGGGTCCGGCTGTCATTCTGTCCGTCACTCCGGATCACGGTTACGGCGGCGATCAGATCACGATCAAAGGCAAGCGTTTCGGCAAAGGTCTCACGGGAAGAAAAATTGTCATCAACAATTTCGACCTCTTCCCGAACAATCCGGCGGAGATCCCGCAGTGGACGGATTCGCTCATCACCATCATTCTGCCAAAGACCTGCGTCGGCGGCAATCTGCAGATGGTGAACTGGTCGGACGAAAGCAAGAGCAGCAATATCGTGCAATTCACCATGGACGCACCCACGGTCAGCGGTTTCGGTCCCGTGTCGGGGCCAGATCAGACGCTGGTCACAATCACGGGCAACAATCTGGGCGAGAGCGCGCTTTGGTCCGGATCGGGTCTGACCGTTGGCGGAGTCAAGCCGATATTGGATAATTGGTCGAGGAACGCGGTGTCCTTTTACGCAAGTCAAAGCGGAGAGATTGTTCTGACCGTGTGCGGCAAGGCCATCGTCGTGGGGCAGCTCACGAAAACGCCGTAGCCACCGGGCCGGACATGATCGATATACAGCACGCCTTGTCGGCAATACGCCTCTCGCACCGTCCCGCCCGATTGCGGCGTCACGGTCGCGAGAGACCTGTCATCGTCTTTCCATGAAACGCAGGGCCGAAGCCGCCGCGTGGAAGAGTTCTTTCGACCACGCGTCCGTACTGTCCGGACGCCGGAGGAACGGTCGCACCTCCGACCGCAGTTGCTCGACCGAAATGTCTTCGATGCGCTCTCGCAATCGGAGCAGTACCTCGTCGGGAGTCAGTTCCTCCATGATTTCGCGATGGCCGCTCGCACGAAGACGGGCATCGAGTTGCTCGAGATCCAGCGGAACATTATTGGCCACAAACCACAAGAAATCATACCAGTCCCTCCCCTTCACACGATTCCGCCAACCTCGACAGAGCACCGCGTGCATTTTCCCTGCAAACAATGTGGATGGCACGCAGCAACGTATCGCGAAGGGTATCGGTTGAAAGAGATAACGCATTTCCGTGCGACACATCATTGGGGGCGTGACGTCCAGTTCGAGACGGATACGAAGCGTGCTCCCGGGAGCGATACTGTCGACATAGGCGGTGGTGGACGTGACCGAGAGCAGATACGCGCGTGTATCGGTTTTGAGAAAAGCCGACTGCATGCCGCTGCGCCGGGATTTCTCCTTCCGCGCCAGCGACACGGAGAATCCCAGCGCCTCGAGTTCGCTTTGGACACCAGGCAGAAAGCGCTCCCATAGGAAGTCCGCATCGGGCCGGATGAGCGTGAAATCCAGATCCTCGGAGAATCGGTCGAGTCCGTGCACGATGCGTAGCGCGGTCCCGCCGTAAAATGCCGCATGTTCGAAGAATCGCGCTCTCCACAGCCCGAGCAGTGCCGCCTGCTGTAGTATTTCCCGTAGTGCCTGAACAGCATCCTCCGTGGATTGCAGCGGGTAGCGGGAGATCATTCGCTCGATCGCCTCATGCATGTCTTGTATCCCCTGTCCATTGCTGTAACGTTTTCATGGCGAACTCCACGCGGCGCGAGGTCGTGGACGTGCGTACCGCGGCAAGAACAGAGGGGCGCAATGTCGTGAATACCGACTCGTCCATACGAACGTCCTCGAGCAGGAGGCGCTCGACATCCAGCGCGGATCGCAGCGCGACGCCCGAGGCAAGCCACACGGCATCCGCGATCGCCTTCTCCGGCGTGGCGATGAACACCCACTTGCCGTGAACTTCCATCCATGTCACTCCCACCGCGTATCCGGCCAAGGGAAGCTGCGTGTAGAGAAACGAACCCAACGAGGTCTGATACGCGCGGCCTCTGCCAAGACACATCGCGGTTGTCGCGGTGACCTGCTCCGGTATCATTCCATACAATCGCATGGCGGATTGCGCCGAGACGTACGAAGGACCATGCAGCAGATTCGAGAGCCATTCACGCGGTACCGGTTGCTTCCGCAGAGTTTCGGCAAACACATACAGCCCGCGCTTCAACTGCTGCATATAGCTACGTCGCAACAGCGCCCCGATACGATTGCGCGGAGCACTGTATTCGTCCAGGGCGTGCAGCAAGGTTTGGTAATCGAACACCTCTTCCGGTATGCGACGTCGCAGTTCAAGAATATCCACCAATTGTTCCATAGAACGTGCTATGTTGTTATCATAGTTACATACTATGTAATAATTTGCAAAATATCAAAACTATGTAACAGCACTTCCCGTTGCGCGCCGCGATACACCCATCTGGATTTCGCAAAAAAAACGACGTCCCGCGGGAGGCGGGACGTCGTTGAACATCGAAGCGGTCGAAGCGCTATTTCGCCTGTGTCTTCACCCAGTCGGTGGTGACGGATTTCGGACGCGTGATGGGCATGCCCATGGCGCGCGCGACCACCGCCTGCGAGGCGATGCCCAGGGCGCGGCTCACGCTGAACAGCACAGTGTAGTAATCGAATTCCGTGAGACCGTAGTGGTAAAGCAGCGCGCCGGAACCCGCGTCCACATTGGGCCAGGGATCGGCGATTTTCTGCACTTGGCGCAGCACGCCCGGCACCACGTCGAACACGTTCGACACGGTTTCGAACACGGGATCACCGGCGCAGTACTGCTTGCCGAAGGCCAGGAAGCTGTCGAAGCGGGGATCGGTGATGCGCAACACGGCGTGGCCGTAACCCGGCACGACTTTACCCGAGTTGAGCGTATCCCACGCGAATTTCTCGAGTTCCTCCTTGCCCGGCGTGCCGCCAAACTGCTCATTGACTTCGAGAATCCACTTGAGGCATTCCTGATTGGCGAGACCGTGCAGCGGACCCGCGAGTCCGTTGAGACCGGCGCTCAGCGCATAGTACAGATCCGACAGCGCGGAGCTGACCGTCGCGGCGGAGAAAGCGCTGACATTGCCACCCTCATGGTCGCTGTGCAGCACGAGGTAGAGGCGCATGAGTTTGGTGAATTCGCCGTTCGGATCGCCGAGGCCGAGCATGTGCACGTAGTTCTGCGCCCAGTCGACATCGGGCAGCGGAGCGATGGGATCGCCTTTGCCGAAGCGCTTGCGGTAAATCCACGCGGCGATGGTGGGCAGCTTGGCGATGATATCGAGCGCATCGTCGAGCGTGGCTTCCCAGTACTGATCCTTTTTCATCCCTTCGTTGTAGCGACGGGCGAAGACGGATTCCTTCTGCATGATGAGGATGGCCGTATTGAACATGGTCATCGGATGCGAATCGGCGGGCATGGCCGCGAGCACGTCCCAGACGTACGAGGGCACGTCCATGCGTGCGCGCAGCTGTGCCTGCAAGTCGGCGAGGGCGTCGGCGTCGGGCAGTTGTCCGACGAGCAACAGGTACAGGATTTCTTCCGGAAGCTTGTCCGCAAGGTGCTTGAGTTCGATTCCGCGGATGATCAGTCCCTTGTCGGGCGGCACCTCGGAGGTGTCGCACACGAGGCCTTTCACACCGCGCATGCCGCCGTACACCTGCTTCAAGGTGACTTGCGAGACGACGGTATCACCATGCTGGGATACGAGGTCTTTGATTTCGTCGCGCAGCGGCGGATAAACGGAGGCCAGGGTTTCCTGTAAAGATGGCATGGTCCTTCCTCTTGTTAAAAGGTCAGTGAAGTGAGTATGGTGAAGACTCGGTACGTGATAACGATGGATCCGTCGGCTCCTTCCACGCCGCAGCCCGTGTTGACGAACATTGTGAACTATTGCGGCTGCCAACTATCGTGCGAAGCAAAAGTTTGCGGCTGAAGTGCCGCACAATCACGTCAGGTTGCGGTCGCGCGATGCGAACAACGCGCTGCGGGAGCGAAGAAATTCCGACAGGCGGATAATAGACAAAACAGCGGAAAAATGAAAGCAATTCCTCGGCGACGCGGTTTTTTTCACGCGTTGCTCTGTTGCGTGCAGTATTGCGCCGAAGCGGACGCGAATGTTTGTTTTTTCTCGAATACATTTTTGTATATTGACTGCATTCACTGGATCGTAATTGGGACTGGCGCCGGCCGGCGGCCGGCTTCCTGATCGTTTCTTCGTTTCACGTTGTCCCAGGAGCGCTTATGTACGATCATGAGGAACTCGTCACTGTCGCCGCCGGTGTGCTTCGCCGCGATGGCAAGGTGCTGATATGTCAGCGCGGCATCAATCACCGCTACGGGCTCAAGTGGGAGTTCCCCGGTGGCAAGGCCATTCAGGGAGAACGCATGACCGAGTGCCTCGAGCGCGAGTTGGAGGAGCAGTTGGACATCCGTCCGGTGAAAGCGAAGGAACTGCGCACCATTCAGGCCACGTATCCCGACGGCGGGAAATTTCAGATCACCTTTTACCTCGTCACCAGCTGGGAGGGCGAGGTGAGCAACAACGTGTTCGAGAACATCGCCTGGGTCACGTTGGATGACATCTCGAACTATGAGATGCTGCAAGGATCGCTACCGATTCTCCCCTTTCTCTGATGACAGCACATGTTTCCTCCACAGTGGACGCCCGGGAAGCTCGCCGAATCCACGGGCTGCTCCTGCGCTGGTACCGCGCCAACGCCCGCGTGCTGCCCTGGCGCAATCACCACGATCCCTACACCATTCTCGTGAGCGAGATCATGCTGCAGCAAACGCAGGCCGCACGCGTGCTCGAGCATTTGCCGCGCTGGCTTGAGCGCTTCCCCGATATCGGTGCGCTCGCGCGGGCCACGCGCCGTGACGTGCTGCTGGCCTGGGCGGGCATGGGCTACAACCGCCGGGCCATCGCCCTGCACCAGGCGGCACAGCGTATTCAGGATTCGCACAATGGTTGTGTGCCTTCGGACATCGAGGACCTTCTCGCCCTGCCGGGTGTCGGCGCCTACACCGCGCATGCCGTGCGCTGCTTTGGTTTCCGCCTGCGCGAAGCCCTGGTGGATGTGAATGTCCGCCGCGTGTTCTCCCGCCTGTTCGTGCCACAACGCGGCGAAGGCGACATGGAATCCGAAGCGTGGAGCTGGGACACCGCGCGGGACATGCTGCCGCCGCGCGCATTTTACAACTGGAATCAGGCATTGATGGATCTCGGCGCGCTCGTGTGCACCGCGCGTGCGCCGCGCTGCGCGCTGTGTCCGCTGTCCTCCGCCTGCGCATCGGCCTTCCGGATGCTGCCCGCGGAGCGCGAACCGCGGGGACTCGTGCGTGAAACGCCGCGCCGCATTCATCGCGGACGCATACTGCAACTGCTCCGCGAGGCGCCCGCGCATACGCTCGGATTCGAGGAAGTGCTCGCCGCCGTCTATGGCCCGCGGGTCGACGCTGTGCAACGGCTCGAGGACGCGCTGCGCACGTTGGAAGCCGATGGCCTGGCGCGGCGCATTGTCGCGCGCGACGGATCGCGTACATTGCGGGTGGAGTTGGCCGAATGAACATCGACAGCGCACATCGCGACGAATTGCTCGCCACCTACACCGCGTACGCGACGGAAATACGGAGTACCTTGGCCGCATTCCGCGCCGTGCCCGCCGCGCGGCATTTTTACGAGCTCTGCTTCTGCATGATGACGCCACAATCGAGCGCGCTGCAATGCGCCGCCGTGGCGGAAGAACTCGAGCGTCGGGGATTTCACGAATGCGCTTTCGATCCCTCCGGCTTGCTGCGTTCGCACGACGGCGGCTACGTGCGCTTCCACAACACGAAAGCGCGACGTCTGTTGCGGCTGCGCGAAGACTGGCCGGTTGTGCGTGCATTACTCGCCGATGATCACGACGACAAGGCGTTGCGCGACGCGCTTGCCGAGACCGTACAGGGCATCGGCATGAAGGAGGCGAGCCATTTTGTGCGGAATATCGGTCGCACGCGCGTAACGATAGTGGACCGGCACATCCTGCGCAATCTCGTCCGTCTTGGCGCGCTGGACGAATGGCCGAAGAGCATCGGCAGGCGCATGTACCTCGATATCGAGCGGCGCTTCGAATGCGTCGCGCACACTCTGGGCATTCCACCCGACGAATTGGATTTGCTGCTCTGGCGGCGCGAAACCGGTTTCATATTGAAATGACCATGCATGCATCCGATACATCTCCTGGCAACGCGAGGACAACGGCCGCGCCTGTGTTTCGCCTGACGGACGTGCGCTTCGGCTACGCCGATGCCCCGGTACTGCGCGATATGCGAGTGGAGATCGCCGCGGGTTCGTTCACAGGAATCATCGGTCCGAATGGCGCGGGCAAGACCACCCTGCTGCGCCTGCTCACGGGCATGCGCCAGCCCGATGCCGGCGAGGTGCGGTGCATGGACAGACGTATCGAAAGCATTCCACCGCGACAGCGCGCCTTGCTGATGGCACTCGTGCCGCAATTCGAGGAAACGGTGTTCGCCTTTCCCGTACGCGACATGGTACTGATGGGCCGCGCTCCGCACGTACGGGGATGGGGATTCGAACGCGCTGAAGACGACGAAGCGGCGGAACGCGCCATGCGGCTCGCGGGTGTGCTGGATCTCGCCGGTCGCTCCGTCACCGATCTCTCGGGAGGCGAGTTGCACCGCGTGCTCATCGCGCGCGCACTCGCACAGGACACGCCCATACTGCTGCTCGACGAACCCAACGCGCATCTCGATCTTCGCCATCAGGTGGCACTGTTCGAATTACTCCGCGCATTGCATGCGGAGGGACGGAGTATCGTCTGCGTCACGCACGATTTGAATCTGGCCGCGCGCTACTGCGAACGTCTGTTGCTGCTGGCCGACGGCGGCATCGCGGCGGACGGGGCGCCCCTCGATGTGCTCACTCCCGCGTGCATCAAGGAGCACTTCGGTGTGCGTGCCGATGTGCGCGCGGACGCGCTCGGCGCGCAGGTGCGCGTGCTCGGACTGGCGTGAGCGCACGCTGCAATCCAACAACGGCTTGTCTATTGCACGACATTGCCTATCTTGTTGCATGGTACAGACGAGAAGAGAAATCCGAGAAAAAGCAATGCAGGTCCTGTACGCTTATGAGATATCGCAGGAACCTGTGGAGATGCTGCTGGAGTCCATCGCCGGCGAGGAGCTGAACGACGACGAGGAGCAGTATCGATTCGCGCAAGCGCTGGTGTTCACCACGCTCAATCATCGCAGCGAGGCCGACGAGTTGATACGCCTCAAGGCCACGAACTGGGACATCGACCGCATCGCCACGCTGGATCGCGTGTTGCTGCGCCTCGGTGTCGCCGAATTCTTGTACTTCCCCGACATTCCGACCAAAGTCACCATCAACGAATGCGTTGAAATCGCCAAGCGTTTCAGCACCGAGCAGAGCGGGCGCTTCGTCAACGGCATACTCGACAGCATTCTCTCGACACTCAACGCCGAGGGCCGCATCCGCAAGCAGGGGCGCGGCCTGATGAACAGCTGACAGCAGCAGATCGCGAGTCCACGCATGACCGTCACCACCGCCACCCTGGTTGCCCGTGACAAGCTTCGCCGTATCCGTTACGGCTGGTACATGTACGATTGGGCGAATTCCGCTTTCGCCATCACCATACTCGCGGCGCTGTTCGGCCCGTATTTCGACAAAGTAGTAGTGCCAGCGAGCGGAGTGAACATTCCGCTGCTCGGCATTCAGGGACTATCCTCAACATCGCTGTACGGTTACACCCTCGGTGGCAGCGCGTTGTTGGTGTTGCTCAGCGCGCCTGTGCTGGGTGCTATCGCCGATCACACCTCGGCGAAGCGTGCGTTTCTATTTTTCTTCGCGTGGCTGGGCAGCGCGAGTTCGCTGCTGATGTTTTTCGTGGGACCGGGCGACGTGCTGCTGGCCATGGTGTTGTTCTTTCTGGGGAATTTCAGTTTCGTTTCGGCCAATGTGTTCTACGACGCCTTTCTCCCGCACATTGCCGCGCCGGAGGAACAGGATGTGGTATCCGGCCGCGGTTACGCCTACGGCTACGCCGGGGGCGGCCTGCTCTTCCTGCTGCAGCTCGGGTTGGTGCAATTTCACGAAGCGCTGGGCATCGCCGACATGGGTACGGCGATTCGCATCGCCCTGGGCAGTGTGGGCTTGTGGTGGGGAGGGTTTTCCTTCGTGACCTTCCTGCGTCTGGAAGAGCCGCCGCTCATCGGTCGGCGTCCGCCCGTGGGGGCTATGATACGTTCGGGATTCGCGCGCATCACCGGCACGCTTCGGGTGCTGCCGAAGCTGCGTCACATGGGCTTGTTCCTTCTCGCCTTCATGATTTACAACGATGGCATACAGACGGTGATCGCCATGGCCACCATTTACGGCAGCGCGGAGCTGGGCTTCGACACGCTGACGCTGATGGGCTGTTTGCTAATGATTCAGTTCGTGGGCATAGGCGGCGCGCAGTTGTTCGGCTACAGCGCGCAGCGTCTCGGCGGCAAGACCATGCTGATGGTGTCGCTGTTGATCTGGACCGGCGTTGTGGTGTACGCGTTTTTCATGACGCAGCCGCATGAATTCTGGATACTGGGCGCCATCGTGGGGTTGGTGCTCGGCGGCAGCCAGGCCCTGTCGCGCTCGCTGTACAGCCGCATCATTCCACCCTCGGCCTCGGCGGAGTTTTTCGGCTTCTTTTCCGTTTTCGAAAAATTCAGCGCCATTTGGGGACCCATCGCCTTCGCGTTCATTCGGCAAATCACCGGCAGCTCGCGCATGAGCATTATCGCGTTGGTGGTGTTTTTCATCGTGGGGCTTGTGCTGATGGCTTTCGTGAATTTCCGCAAGGCCGAGCACGACCGCGCAGTGGTGGAGCGGGCGCTGGGGGAGTCGGGCGAGGGCGTATAAGACTCGTCACTCCTATAATTTCTCGGGCTGGCTGAGTGCGGGATACATTTGAAGAGATGAAAGAGAGCGGAGAGAGCGGAGAGGAAGTGTTGAGGTCGCTTCCCGCTCGAATCCTGCCGGCTGGCTGAGTACGGGATACATTTGAAGAGAGCGCCGAGGGCGCAGAGGGCGCGGAGTAATGTTTGAGGTTGCTTCACGCTCGAATCTTGCCGGTCGGCTGAGTGCGGGATACATTTGAAGAGATGAAAGAGAGCGAAGAGAGCGGAGAGGAAGTGTTGAGGGCGCACCCCTCCTGAACCGTAGCGCTACCATACAGTCGAGTCACCCACAACCAATTCCTCCTTACTCTCACCACCTCACTACTCTCATTCTTCACTGGCTAACAGGACGATGCTCATCTCACCACACTGAAGCGGCGCACAGCAAACACCGCGCCGCCGGTCAAGCGCAGCATGTAGCTGCCGGGCTCGAGGCCGAGTGTGGCGGGGGTGATGGTGACGAGCACGCTCCGCGCGTTGAGGGGTCCGTCAAAGAGCAACGCCCGCTCGCGGCCCAGCATGTCGTACACTCGCAGTGTTACCCGCCCTTTTTCCATATGCACAGAACCCTCCGTGCCCTCCGTGTTGGCGAAGCCCTCTGTGTTCTCTGTGTTCGCGAAGCGCTCTGTGTTCTCTGTGTTCACCACGATCTCCACCCGCCCCGCACCTCGCAGCGGTTGTGGCCACACGGCGCCGAGGGCTATGCCTCCGGGGACGGCTGTGCGGGTGTTGGTGGCCACGCCGGTGATGCGGTAGGTGACGGCGATGTCGGCGGGATGGTTGGCGGCGTGTCCGGTGATTTCGATGTCGCTTGCGTGTAGTCCGAGATCGAGCGCGGTGCTCACGGGTTGCACGGCGATGTCCGTGGTGTGATCGCCGGTGGAGGGATCGCCCGCTATCCACCACGCGCCCGCGCGCATCGTCCAAGGCATGGACAGACCGCCGCCGGTCCACAGGCGCACGCCTTGCGCCGGAGGCAACGCCTTGTCGCGCTCGGCCTCGAAGTGCAGATGCAGGGGCGTGAACACCACGCCCCGCGGCGCCTCGGGATCGATGCCGATGCTGTGCGCGCAGCCGTCGCTCTCCGCCTGCTCCTCGCTCCACCAGCGCCAGCGCAGCGCGAAGGGTCCGTAGCCGCCCAGCGCTGTGGTTGTGCGCAGCGACCACCAGCGCAGCGCCTCCGCGCCGGGTGCGAGGTCGCCGTAGGATTGCTCCTCCGAGCCCGAGGCGAGTTCGAACTCCGCGGGCAGCACAATGCGCGCACGCACATCGCGCAGCGCTATCGTGCCCGTGTTGCGCAGCGCGTAACTCACTTCGAAGGGTTCCGGTATCAAGCGTTCGTAGGCCGCGTCGGCGTGCAGTGTGTCGTGTCCGCCCGTTGCGCACAGCACGGCGATCTCGCGCGGCCAGGCCGTGACGAGCAGGTCTACTTCGCAGTACTTCCACTCCGCGTGTCCGGCGGAGCGGTAGCGCACGCGCACGCGTTGCGGCTCGTCGGCATCGCCGGGAAGGGCGTGCAGCAGCCAGTCGATGCGCGCGGTTGCATTGCTGTCCACGCGCGCGAGGTTGCGCAGCGCCGGCTCGCCCGCCGCCAGTTCCAGGCGCGGCGCTGCGGCGAGATCCACCTCCGCCTCCACCGCCGTCTCCTCCTCGTCCAGCGGATTGCGCAGCACAACACTCAACGGCACGGGATCCGGCACGTAGGCCAGCGTTCCGCGATCGAAGCGCACGCTGTCCGGCAACTCCAGCGCGCAGCGCAACCCCTCCACGCCCGGCAGGCGGAGCGTGTGTTCGCAGACCACCAGCGCGCTGTCCTCCGCGTTGTAGGCCGTGACCACGAGCCGCGGCGAGCGCTCCACGCGCAGCGCCAGCGGACGCAGCCGCCATTGCCGTGTGATTTCACCTCCCGGTGCCAGCGTGCCGCCCGGCTGCGCGAGCGCATCCTGCGGCAGCAGACCCGCGTCCGGCGGCAGCGCCAGTTCCACCCGCGCCACCTCCAGCGGGATCGTGCCCGTGTTCCGCAGCGTATACAAGGATTGCACCTCCACGCCCGCCTCGATCTCCCCGGCGCTCAAAGAGTCCGGAGCAATGAGCGCGCAGTCGGCGCCGATTTCCTGTATGCGTATCGGGATGCGCTGATCGCAGTAGCGCTCCGCGCTTTCCGGTGGCACGCGATACCACACGCGCACCGAGGCGACGGTATCCATTGCCGGTGCGTGATCGAGTTCGAGCAGCCAGGTCGTCTGACGCTGTTCGCGGGCGGGTATGAGCAGCGGACCCTGCACGGCCGTCTGACCCACACGCAGACGCAGATGCGGCGCCTCCGCGAGATCGATACGCGCATGCACACCCTCGAGCGCGGAGTCGGACAGGTTGCGCAGGTGCTGCGTGATGCGCACGGGGTGCGGCGAGAGACTGTCCAGAGCGCGGAGGTACACCGCCGCCGCGTGACCCGAGAAGCTGCAACGCGGGCTTTCCACGCCGGGCAGGCGCAGTTCATGCTCGCAG
>JAMIQH010000041.1:0-2456 GCA_035914695.1 Bacteroidota bacterium
CGCATCAATCCGTATCGAACGGGTGGAAGCGCATTCGCGAGTAGATTTGCAGAATATTTCAACACTCCACCGCAACCGTCTCGCCCTCTCGCAATGAACCCACACCCCCGGCGACGGATTCATGAATCCGCATCAATCCGCATCGAGCGGGCGGAAGCGCATTCACGCGGAAATTTGCAGAATATTTCAACACCCCACCGCAACCGCCTCGCCCTCTCGCAATGAACCCACACCCTTGGCGACGGATTCATGAATCCGCATCAATCCGTATCGGGCGGGCGGAAGCGCATTCGCGAGTAGATTTGCAGAATATTTCAACACCCCACCGCAGCCGCCTCGCCCTCTCGCAATGAACCCACACCCCCGGCGACGGATTCATGAATCCGCATCCACAGGCAGCAGAGGGGAACATTCGATGCGACTTCCTCACAAATCATTACAGGCAGGTCAACATCGAAGCGCTTCCTGCCACCTATCGCGGAGCAGAGAGTAACGTACGAAGACGACGCAAATCCTCTTCCGCCTGTCTCCGACGCACCGCATCCACTTCGAGGTGGATATAGCGTTCGTAATGCTGTTCAGACTCCTTGAGACGCCCCGCCTGGAAGAGGAGAATTCCAAGATTTCTGTGCGCCGCCGCGAGATCGGGATTCAATTTCACGGCCCTCACCCACGAGGCGTGCGCACGCGGTGCGTCACCGCGCTGCATCCACATGTTGCCGTAATTGTACCAGGCGAGAGCCGATGTGGAATCCATAACCAGAGCGCGCCGATACTCCACAACGGAGGCGTCGTAGCGCTGCGTTGCCGCGAGGGTGTTCGCAAGATTGATGCGGCCGTCCACAGTCTCACGCTCCTCCAACGAGCGACGGAAGTATGTCTCCGCTCCCGCAACATCCCGTTGCTCGAAGGCCAACTGTCCAAGGCGCAGATACTCCTGTTCGAAGCGCACGTCCATCGCCGGCTGAAACAACAGGATCAGAATGCCCAGCAACGCTCCCGCACCGAGAGGAAATAGACTTCCCTTCTCCTTACGACGCAGGAATTGACCAGCGGCTACAGCAGCGTAGGCGGCGTACAGATACAGCAACGGGAGCACGGGAACACGGAGACGCCCGTTCACAAAGAACAGCGATGTGACCGCAACATAGGACAACAGGAACAGCAGCAGAAACCAGTCTCCCCTCCCTTGTTTCATCGCAAGCGCAATACCGGCTCCACCAAGTATCAGTATCAGCACCAGACTCGCGCGTGGTAGCGCGGGCACCGCTCCGTACTGCTGCTCGTGAAATGCCATACTTATGCCAAGCTGATCAATCTCATCGGGATGAAAAAACAGCAGGAGCTTCCGCGCATACAGCAGGACAAAGTCGCCGGGATTCGCGGCCACCCATAGCAACGCGCGGTTCCGCCACCACGATGACACCTCGGCATCGTTCATCGCCTGGCCGGTCCGACCTTCCACGTGGCGGTGACCATTCGGATCGGTGTACAAATCCACACCCGATGGGGGTGTGTACAGGCCCGTCGCATCTTCATTATTGCCCGCGTACAGATTGAATCCAAACGAGGAGGTGACGGGCAGAAATACCCGCTCCACACTGTAGTTGTGTATAAACGCCGGAATCAACACGAGGAAGCTGGCCACCATCCAGGGTATTGGGCCGCGGAGTACGCGCTGACGCTCGTCTTTGCGGAACAGGCAGGCGATCACGAACAAGGGCACGAACACCACCATATTGGGTCTTGCGAGGATCGCAACACCCATCAGCACCCCCGATAACATCCAAAAAACCTTCCGTCGCGTCACTAACGCACGTCGAAGCACATAGAGCATGAAAACGATCACGCTGGTGCTGATCGACTCCACGAGAAACGCATTGTCGTAATACACGAGTTGAGGTGATACAGCCAGCAGTAGCGCGGCGAGCAACCCCACGTGCGCACCGAAGAATTCCGTCCCCAGTTTCCATAACACCCACATCGACACACAGGCCATTGCGATCTGCAACAAGCGAACACCGTACTCTGGTATCGCTCCCATCCAACTCAGTGTGGCTATCACCCAGGGATATAATGGCGCCATGAACCACGCGCGTGTCAGACCTTCTTCGCTAAGTAATCGCTGCGCCAACTCTGCGTAAATGCGACTGTCGGAGAAGTGCGCAAGGAAAAAGGGGGATTCCTGCGCCTGAACATAAAACAGCAGTCGCAACATGCATCCCAGCGCGAGGACCGGCCAGATCAGCCATGCGCGATCCCAAAGCGGACGCACCGATGCGATGTCCGGACGCGGGCTCTTCCGTGATGAAGACATTGAGGAAAACTATCAGCGTGTCACGGTGAACTTTCGCGACAGAGTGCCATCACTGCCGATCAATCGATAGTAATACACACCAGGGGTGAGTGCCGCGGTTTGGAGTTCGGTAACATGCGCACCGGCGCTGTACACGCCC
>JAMIQH010000042.1:0-5210 GCA_035914695.1 Bacteroidota bacterium
ACCGGACCGGATCACGCCGGTGCGCATTACGGACCGACCCGGCGGAAAATTCGCCCCGGCCATGTGCTGAATATCGACTTCGGCGTGAAAGTCGACGGCTATTGCTCCGATTTGCAACGGACCTGGTATATCCGGAAGAAGCATGAGAAGGATGCCCCCGCCGAGGTCAAGCGCGGTTTCGCGGTGATTCGCGACAGTATCCGTCTCGCGGCCGAAGCGCTCAAGCCCGGTGTCGTTTCCTGGAAGGTGGACGATGTTGCCCGCGCGTATATCACCGCGAACGGCTATCCGGAGTATCCGCATGCGCTCGGGCATCAGGTGGGCCGCGCCGCGCACGACGGCGGCGTGGGTCTGTTGCCACGCTGGGAGCGTTACGGCCAGTTGCCGTTTGGAAAAATCGAGGCGGGACAGGTGTTCACCATCGAACCGCGTCTGCCCATCGAGGGCTTCGGCGTGGCGACAGTGGAAGAAATCGTGTGGGTCACTGACAAAGGCGCGCAATTCCTCTCGCGGCCGCAGAAGGAGCTTATCGTCATTTGATTCGACGGCTCGCGGCAATGCCTCGGGCTCTGTCGGCCACGTTTGCCGCTGAATCGCCGGAGAGCGCCCGTGCATCACATGGTGGATACAAAAAGCGAGGCCTTATGCAAGCATTGACCATAGCCCGAAAACTTCTCCCGGTGTTTATCGGCACCGCGGCGGGATACGCCTATTGGTACTTCATCGGTTGCCTCAACGGCACCTGCCCGATTACCAGCAATTGGTATACGAGCACCTTGTACGGTGCCATCGTCGGCGCCACCTGGCTCATCCCCGCGCGCAAGCCCAAGACGCCGCCCGAAGCGAAAGTCGCCCCCGAATCGAACGATAACGACAACGCGTAATTTTGTACGGAGTGTTCCATGCCAATTTTCGAGTATCGCTGCAACGATTGCCAGTCCAGCTACGATATTCTGCACAAGGGTGCGGAGAATGTCGACATCATTGAATGTCCCTCATGCCATTCGCATAATTATGTGAAGAAATACTCCACCTTCTCCGCCGCGCCCAACGGCGCTTCGTCGTCCTTCGACGCGGGGTGCGCCTCGGGTTCCTGCGGTGTGCCGAGTTACTCCGGTGGCTGCGCCTCCGGAATGTGTGGCCTGGGCTGACGCTCTACACTTTCCCCCGCCACGAACAGCGACGGCGTGCATGGTTGCTCCCATGCACGCCGTCTTCATTTCCACCGGGCCACGCGCCCGCCGACGCACGGACTACAGCGTTGCCAACAACTTCTTGAATTCGCTGCCACCGTCGACAAACCACAGACGGAGTCCATCGATGCGACGCGCCGCGCGATTCGCGGCGGCATTCATCAACCAGTCCGCGGAGGGCTTGCCGGGTTTCACTGCCTTCGGCACGGCAATGCCGGCGGCTTTGAGAAAGCTGTCCACATCACGCTGGGATTTGAACGTGACGAGACCGACATCGCTCGCCGATGCACCTTTGCCCACGCGCCAATGATACAGATCGAAACGCGCGATGCCTTCGAACAGCTCGCTCCAATCAGACACGGCACTGGCCAACGCCAGCGGACCCTGCACAAAACGCACCTCGTCCTTGTGCTTGGCGAGGGCCCCGCTCACCACTTCCTTCGGAAGGCGGAAAGCCATGCCGCCAATGCGCTTGTGCAGCAGCGTGGCGACGGAACGAGCCGCGTTGCGCGTTTCGTCGCGCGAATCGAACAGCGTGATGTTCACCATCTGCTTGCCGCGCACAAACAGCAATTGATTGCCGGTCATGCTGCTCCATTCGATGCCGGGAATGCGCTGCTTGCCCGGCCGGCGCGACAGCGTCCACATGCCGAACGCCGCCTGCGGCTGCACCATTTCGTACACATCCACCATGAATTCGTGCTCGCCCTTGCTGCAGCGCTGTCCCACGACCTGGCGAAATCCGTACTCGAGGTACAACTCCGCACCGCCATTGATGTAGCCGTAGAGCTGGCGATCATTGTAGGTTTCGGCCTTGTCGATGGTCCAGCCGGGGAGATCGCGGGTGGTGAGAAGAATGTCCGGCGACTGCGCTCCGGCTATCACGGCGCAGAGAAATAGTGTGAGGGAGAAAACGACACGCGGGATCATGGCCATTCCTTTCTACAGCGCGACATCGACGCGGGTGATACGAGCGGGATCGGCCACGCCGAGGCCGTAGGATTCGGCCAAGGTGAGGAAGGCCGCGCCTCGCGGGGATTCCTTTTTCTGCACGCCCTCGGCGAGTCGTTTCGCCAGCACGATTTCATACCCCACGCGATCCACCGCCACGGCGTCGCTGCCGAGCAGCAGGCGCTTGTAGGGGACGATGAATTGCGCGTTCGCACCGGGACCGCCATCGTAGCAACCGATCATGCCATCGACGATGTTCAGCACGGTTTTATCACGCAGCGGCGGAAAGCACGGTACCTGTGCGCTGGTCTCGCCCCAGAGCTGCTTGTGCAGGCGCGCGGTGTTGGTCACCGCACCGTAGGCGAGATTCTTCAGACACAGCGTGATCGAGTTGCCCGCATTCTTGAGAATGGGGATGTTGATGACTTTGGTGAGTTCCTTGGTGAGCAAGCTGGGGAAGTAGGAATGCTTGCCTTCGTTCACCATGTAGGGCAAGGTCTCCGCGTCGTAGGGTTCCTCGCAGTCCGCCCAGTAAAACCAATCCTTGTCGATGCGGTCGAGACTGTACAGCCGACCGTTCGCATCGACGAACGATCCTTGCGCATCCTTGCACTCCGTGCCGGTGATGTGTATGCCGGGGAAATTTTCGGTGGTGAAACCTACCTCGTGCAATTCGAATTCGCGCCGGTCCCAGATCACGATGCGATCGCGAGGAATGCCCGCCGCTTCGAGCTGTGCAATCACCGCGCGCACGAGGGCGAGACTGGTGCTGAGCAGCTTGCCGGCCACAGGATTCACCTTGAGGCCGATCATATCCTCGGCGGATACGAAGCGCAGCCACGCGTCCTTCAGCGACGCGGCGCCCGTCAGTTCCAGCATGCCGCGCTCGAGCATCAATGCGGCGCGATCCTCGACCGGCGCTCCCTCGCGCACGCAGAGTTCGTCGGACACATTGGCCACGCGCCCTGGATAGAGGCCGGGCATGGATGTGGCGGTGCGGGGCATGGCCAGCGCGTCCGCGATGTTGGTGGCGGGGGGTGCGGGCTTGTCGTCCGGCCGTGTCTGTCCCAGGCCGATGGAGGGAAGCGTCATCGCCGCTCCGGAAAGCAGGGCCGCGTTTCTGATGAAATGTCTTCTGCTGGCGTCGTCTTGTTGCATACGGAGAACTCCTTTATTTCGAGTTTCTACTCTACGACGAAATACGCTCGGAAGCAATACCATCGGAGGGATGCACGCATTACAGTCCTTGCCGACGCGGCGCCACGGGTGACACAGCGGCACCGCCAGAGCGCCGTGTGGCCTCCGCCGTCTGGAAACCGATCCCTCGATCCTTTATTCGCTTGACGCCGCTCGTCGCTCCTGCCCGCGGACGATGATGTAGGCGATGAGGGCGACAAGGAAAAACACCAGCAGCATCCACGCAACGCTTTCCACCGTGCCGAGTATGGTGCGGTACACTTCCAGCACCCAGCGGTTTTCATCGAGGATCAACTGATGCTTGGGATCGCCGGGCTGTGGCAAATAGCGTTCTATTTCCCAGAGACGCACGCCGCCCGACAAACCGACCACGATGATGGCGAATTTGAGGTAGCGATGCCAGGCGCCACTGATCTCGTCGCGAATAATGCGATCCATGATCTTGCGAATGGAACCGTCGAAAATGCGTGCCACCGCGGCCGCAACCAGCAGTGCGATGATGAAGGTGACAACCAGCAGACTGATGAACATGCCGCGTTCCTTTCTCCGATATGTGATATGGTCATGCTCTGAACAATGGCGGATCGATGCGCCCATCCCCCGCTAATCGCTACAGCTCCTGCACGCGCGGCCACGGGTCTATCGCGCGGCCACGGGTCTATCGCGCGGCCACGGGTCTATCGCGCGGCCACCAATTCGTCGAGCAGGCCGGCAAGGCGTCTTGCGACCTCACGTCGCTCGAAGGGCGTGACGAGTTCGCGCCGCTGTTCAAGGCCGAGTCGACCGTCCTTCCACTGGAGGTAGTAATCGAGCACGATATCCGCAATGCCTTCCACGTCCTGTGAGCGCGCGCAGCGGCCCGAGCGCGTTTCCTCGATCACCCTCGTCACCGCACCTTCCGGGGCCAAGGTAATGATGGGTTTGCCCGAACCCATGTACTCGTACACCTTGCCCGGCACGATTTCCTCATTGCCCTGGAAATCGTCCACCACCATGAGTAGGGCGTCGGATTGGAACAGATGTCGCACGCTGTCGGCATGCGGCATGTACTCGCGCAGCACGATGCTGTCGCGAAGCAACGGATGCTCAAACATCGCCCGCACTTCGGCGCCGAAGCGCCCGATAAATTGCAGGCGGAGATCCTCTACCGGTACGCGTCCCGCTTCCACCAGCGAGGCAACAGCTGCGAGGAATACCTCGGGATTGCGCTTGCCGTACATCGACCCAGTGTAGGTGATGGTGAAATGCTCGCGGTCCATCACTTCCACCGTCGGAAAATCCTTGCTGTCGAAACCGTTCGGCAAATGATGCACCTTGTCAGTGGGGATGTCCGGATACTTCGTGTGAAAATCCTTGAGTATGCCTTCCCAGGCCACGTCCATGCGATCGCATTCGGCGAACACGGAGCGTTCCATATGCCTGTCGATGGCGGCGGGGAGGAACCAGCGCTTCGGAGTGGAGAGAAAACCGGTCCACGGATCGCGGAAGCCCGCAATCCACGGCAATCCGGTCTCACGTTTGAGACGCCGTGCGATCAGCGAACAGGTGTAGGGTGGCGAGGAGGAATACATGGCCTGGATGTCGTGCTCGCGAATCGCTTCCAATCCCTGCGCCACGGCCGGTTTCAGCCAGCCGATGCGCGCGTCGGGAATGAACAGTGTGGCGCGCACCAACTCGGCCAGCCATTCCTGGAACGATCGACGCTCGCCGGGTTTCGGTATGGTGTTCACATCCACCGGCGTGCCCTTTTTCTTGCCGGTGAATTTCCGGTACAAATCGTAGGGCTCGCGTATCGCCGTGCGGTACACGATGGCCTCGGAAGGAATGTCCTTGAGCAGCGATTCGTCGCGGGCCGGATAGTCCGCGTCC
>JAMIQH010000043.1:0-4703 GCA_035914695.1 Bacteroidota bacterium
CCGCTGTTCGGCTACACCTTCACCTACACCGGTTACGAGCCATTCTGGAACGGCCAGCGCTACTATTTCAACGTGAAGCTGGCGGACAAGGATGGCAAGGAAATCGAGACGGTGAAAACCATCATGTTCGTGTCCAACTACGGTGGTCAGGAGCAGATCATGCGCAATCCGGGCATTGCGCGCTTCCTCGGCAAGGACGTCTATGTCGAACCACAGGCGTTGTACGAAGCCGACCCGGAAGGCGGCAAGCGCGTGGCCTTTGTGAAGGGGCAGACCTGGGAATACGGTGGATACAAGATCACCTTCACCGATTTCGACATGAACAACTCCCGCGAGTCGCAGGCCTTCCGTATCGGCGCGATGTTCCGCGTGGAGAAATACGGCGAGGATGCGCAGGAACTGCTGGCCTCGCGTACCACCGGACCCGACGGCGTGCAGAACGCCCCCGCAGTGGTGGGCAAGGGGGATTTGCAGATCGAAGTCCTCAACATGACACCGAATCAGCAGGATCTCGCCATGTCGCAGCTCGAAGTGCGGCTGAAGAATCCCAACATTCCGGTGGATCCCACGGACGCGCGTGAAACACTCGTTGTCGAGGTTTCTCTCAAGCCCTTCATTGCCGCCGTGTGGGCCGGTATTATCATTCTGACACTGGGCTTTGTGGTGGCGCGCTCGCGCCGCTCGCACGACGCCCGCAAGCTCGAGGCCTATGAGCTGCCCGACGACGCGAAGCGCGCGGCCATGCAGGCCACGGAAGCGGCACCCGCCACCGTGGAAGTGGTCGAGAGAGATGTCGAAAGCAAGACGGACAAGGCCTGACGCCACACCGTCGTTTTCATGCAAGCAGAGACGCGAGAGGGTATCCCTTTCGCGTCTTTCTTTTCCACAACGACTGCCACATTCTTTGGCGTGACGGCATGTGAGTGTCAGGAAGAAATCAGTATAGCGGAGGTGCCGGCGCGCATGCCGAGTCGAGGGGTTTCGAAATAAAGTGCTCGTAATATCTGGAAAATCCTTGCCTTCGTTGAATATATTCTGTAAGTTCGCTGGCAAAGGGCTCTCGTAATAGTGAAAATTGATATTTCATCCGAGTAGAGGAGTCGTTATGTGTAATAAGTGGGCAATAACGGTTAGGGGGGGGTGATATTTTGGTTGTTGTTCGCGGTTGAACTGCACGGTCAGTACGTACAACTTCCAGATAGTATGTATGCGCCCAATCAGCTAGTAGTCTGGTTTCGACCGGGGATACTGAACGAAGCCTATCTTGGTTGCAATCCGGATCTATCGCGGACATCGGATTTTCCGTTGAATGCGGTGTTTATCAAAGACGCAGGGATCCTGGAGGCGCTGAATGATCTTGGGGTGACAGGTATTTATAAAGTCGTACCAAATCTGAATCCATGTTCGGATACGCTCTCGCTGGCAAGGAGAGGTGAGACTATCCCGGTCCCGGATTTCTGGAATATCCTGCTCTTTGAGTTCAACGGAGACGATGCGCCGTTGGATATACCCAATCTGTCTGTCTTCCTGACAATGTATTACCAACATGCAATTAAAATAGCCCAGCCCAACTTCGTTTTCCGTCTGGCGGAAGAGCGCAGGATTACTGAGTCCGCGCTCTGGTATCCGAATGATCCGTCGATAACATCTGCGGGATGGCAGACGGCTCCGATCGGACGCTGGAACCCGCAAGCAAACAGCTATGGTACAGATGTATTACTCGCATGGGAGAGAACCAAAGGAGACGGATCCGTAAGGATTGGGGTGATCGACAACGGCATTTGTGCAACCATCGACACGATGCTTGGTCATCATGATTTTGGCGGCCAGGGTGCGGTGGTAGTCGCAGGCTGGAACTATGACCGCAACAACCCAAACAAGAAGTACTCCTACTCTTCGGATCATGGGACACGGTGTGCAAGCATTATTGGTGCATTGTCGAACAACCAGCAGTGCATTCCAGGGATTGCCGGTGGTTCAGGCCAAAATGACAATTGCAAATTGGTCGCCCTGAAGGTTGGAGACGTCGTTACTACCGCTCACGCCAGTGAAATTTCTGCCGCAATCGTTGAAGCGTCAATGAAAGACGCAACATCTCCCTCGAAGGGGAAATGGGGTTGCGACATGCTAAGCATAAGTTTGTCTGGAGGTCAGGACGAGATATTGCGTTCCGCCATGGCCTTCGCATATTCAAATGATGTACTCGTAGGCGCGTCCATTGGGAATGGGAAAATTGAACATGATCCACTTTCACCCATATATCCCCCTGATGTCGATGACTCTTGGGTCCTGGCAGTTGGAGGTTCCGATATGCAGGTTCGACATAAGAATAGTGAGTACGGATGGTCAATGGATATTCTGGCGCCGTTCTACAACTACGCATTAGATGTAACTTTTGAAACTGGGACCGGCAAGCCCTTGCAATTTCACTGTGGGTCGGCCCTCCCGATTGGACTGTTCAGTGGCACTTCTTCTGCCTGTCCGCATGCGATAGGTATTGCAGCGCTGCTCGAGTCCTACAGGAGGCAGTCACCAGGAACCGGCCGCGTTGTGCCGGATTATTTCGCACCCGAAGACTATGTAGCGTTGATCGCTGAAGGCGCGGTTCAGATTGTGCCGGCGCCTTCCAGTATCAAGTATCTCCCCTTAATGAAAGATCCCGACCTTGCTCATGGGATCATCAATGCAGAGAATACACTCTCATTGATCGATAATCCCTACACTCTCGAGCATATCGAAGTATCCCTCTACGATGTGGTACCGACCTGTGTTAGCTCCGGGTTGGCGTTTTTCTCTTTTCCGGGGAAAAGGCATGGGCTGAAGGATACGCTATACCAGTACAAGAAGTACCGCATTCAGATATCGAACATACCCTTCGGTAACGGCAAAACGTACAACGGTATCCGTCGTGTATGGGGGCGTGGAGCTGCAAGCAGTGGATTTCCGGATATTCGTATGATACGGGATCACAATAATGTACTGCGACCCCTCCCGATCTATCGAAATGCGACGTGGTGCCGTGTAAGCGCCTTCAGTGAAACGACATTCGATATCGAAGCATATCTATACCAAATTAGCGATACAGGAAATGTGGCGTGGCAATGGTTGGACAATATCACACCCGGCGCTCTGACCTTCGCGATCTCTGTCCTCGCGGATGGTGATTTGACAGGTACAAATAGCTTGTCGCATAAATCCTTGAATATTTCGGACGCTTGGCCCAATCCTGTTGGCGGTGGTACCTCGAATATCGTCCACTTCATACTGCCTACTGATTACTCTAAAACAGAAGTACGTATTTGCGATGTACTTGGTCGCCGCATAGGCGATGTGCGCACCATGGAAGGTGGCGAGCATTCAATAAGGATTCCCACAGAAGGTCTCCATAATGGAATGTACTTCGTGCGATTCCAGAATATTTCGGGAAGCACAATCAAATCGTTCATGGTGATGCGATGAACAGTCATATTTTCTGCATTGTGATATTCGTGACGCTGTGGATTTCCGCCTGCGGAAACAAGGCGCCTGTGGAACCACCCGTACAGAGTGTTGCGGACACATGCTACAACGACGATCCCCTCACGCCGAGCGACAGCGCATTCCAACAGTACCCGGACGCGCAATACTCCGTTTTCAGTATCGATGTGTCCCCTTCCAACGGGTGGTGGGCAGCCGAAGTGTTTATAAATGGATGGGATTGGATGATTTGGCGCGGAGTAGCCGTTTACAATCCCGCAACAGGCGATCCCTTGTACTATCTACCGGTTGGGACGGCGCAATGGTCGCCTGACGGAACAAAGCTGCTGTGCGGTACGGGCTTCTGGAGTTTCGACATTATCGATGCGCGTACGCAGGCCCTTCTCCATCATGTTACCTACGGAAGAGAAGTGGTGATCAGCGGATGCCGGTGGTCGCGGGATGGAACGTCCATACTGTTCCATGCGATGGGAAACCTGTGCCGGTCGGATCTCGACGGAGGCAACATGCGAATTGTCGTCCCCGGTGCCAGCAGGAAAATTCGCGAATTCGACGACACGCGATTTGTCGGCTTTGATGAACAAGGTATTTACTACGTGGATGCGCACACCGGCACACGGAGCCGGGAAAGTATTGTAATACCGGAAGCGGAAGAGCTTTCCTTCATCGGGATCCAGGATATCAACTGGGATATCTCTCCCGACCGGAAGAAGATACTCGTCGACATCAACTCGAAATCGGGTTTCATGGCGGGGCGCGAGGTCGGCGGTGTGTTCCTGTTCGATCTGGAGCACAAGACAGCCAGGAAAGTTCTTCCTCCGCAGTACTGGGGGGATATTTACCGACCACGCTGGATTTCGAATCACCGATTCCATGGCTCCTATTTCTGCCGCACCCGCACTCTCGGACGCTCCCTGTCCATGATCTGGGAGTACGATCTCGACGGCAACACCATTCGTCAGGTCACCGAGGCCTGGATGCCGTTGTATCCCAGGGGGAGTGTCGTGCCGAGATGACGACGGCCTCGCAGCGACCCTACATTACGAACGCTCGCGCCTGTCGCCCGCGAACTGCATCGGACGCAACTCGTAGTTCCGGCTTTGCGAGGTGACTTCCGGGCTTCGACACGAACGGGGACATACCGGAGTCCGTGTACCTCTTCCGATGGATGATTCGATACGCCGATGCATCGATGTGGGAGGAGCATACCTCGGCGGGTGGAACGC